>NZ_JBBKTX010000015.1:0-134229 GCF_044962685.1 Oceanobacter antarcticus | reverse complement strand
TCAGAAGTGAAACGCAGCATCGCCGATGGTAGTGTGGGGTCTCCCCATGTGAGAGTAGGTCATCGTCAAGCTCTTAAACAGAACACCCCGTCCTGCGCTGCAGGGCGGGGTTTTTTACGTTATGTCTTACTGAAAGTCACTTCTTGATGTCAGGATACTTGTCCAAGGTAAGCGACCGGTAATCCCATCTTGAACCCGGCGCTGGTTCTTTATCACGGGACTGGGTTTATCGATAGGAGCAGGCTATAATTTTGGGTCTGATTCTTTTTTGATATAAGGCTTTTTATGCCTAAAGCTGGCGCCCTTCACCCATCTTGGCAGCAGGTTCTCGGCGATGAGCTGGAGCAACCTTATATGCGACAGTTACGGGTGTTTTTAAAAGCAGAAAAAGCGGCTGGAAAAATCATCTACCCACCGGGACCACTTATTTTTAATGCGTTTAATCACACCCCATTTGATCAAGTACGCGTGGTGATTATCGGACAGGATCCTTACCATGGCCCTGGCCAGGCCCATGGTCTGAGCTTTTCTGTACAAAACGGTATTCGTTTACCACCGTCACTGGGGAATATTTTCAAAGAGATCGAGGCCGACCTCGGCATTCCGATGAGTGGCAGCGGTGATTTGACACCTTGGGCAGATCAGGGTGTTTTGTTGTTGAATGCCACTCTGACGGTTGAGCAAGCCAGTGCTGGCTCTCATCAGAAAAAAGGCTGGGAGCAGTTTACCGATGCAGCCATTCGAATACTGAATGAACGGCGCGAAGGACTGGTATTTGTACTTTGGGGTAGTTATGCGCAGAAGAAAGGTGCCATGATTGATCAGAATAAACATCTGGTGTTGAGATCAGTGCATCCATCACCGCTATCCGCGCATCGGGGATTTTTTGGTCAGAGGCAGTTTTCGACGATCAATCAGTATCTGAGTCAGCAAGGGCAGCTGCCCATTAACTGGGTCTTATAGGTCGAATACCTAGCAATTCAAAATCCCCAATCTGTCGTTTTCTCTATTTTAAGTCGTATTACATTCATTAATCCTAGCTGTCGGCTGTTGTATTTTATGCCAAGAATTGTATTAGACCTTCATCTCTCTGCCGATGATTGTCAGGGCTACTACTCGGGTTCTGTACTGGTGGTACAGGCACGAGCTTTAGATGGCCGAATGATACGTTTTCCTGCGGGTGTGTTGCGCCATGTGATTCGCCATGATGGTATTCACGGTCAGTTTGCTATTGATACGGATGACGAAGGCAAGTTTCAGCGCATTGTCGAGCTGCCTGGCGTATAATTACGCCCATTTACCAACTTCTCAGGGAAGCCCTGATCCGTTATCCAAAGCGGCTGGCGGCTTGGTTTTGACTCGCGTTGAGATTTGTCTACGAGGTTTTATATGGATTGGTACAGCACCTTCCGCCCATTATTATTCAGTCTTAGTGCTGAAACTGCTCACGAACTCAGTCTGGATTTACTGGGCGCGGCAGAGAGACTACGAATATTGTCGTGGTTAGTGCCAGAAGTGAAGGATGAGCCTGTTACCGTGGCCGGTATTGAATTTCCTAATCCGGTTGGTTTGGCCGCAGGCCTGGACAAAAATGGCGATTATATCGATGCCTTGGCGCGACTTGGCTTTGGTTTTATTGAGATTGGTACGACCACTCCTCGCTCGCAACCTGGAAATTTACAGCCTCGCCTGTTCCGTATACCCGAGCGTCAGGCGATCATTAACCGTATGGGATTTAACAACAAAGGCGTGGATTACCTGATTGAACGGGTCAAGGCTGCCCGTTTCCGCGGGATACTGGGTATCAATATCGGCAAAAACTTTGATACGCCAGTAGAAAATGCAGTCGATGATTACCTGATCTGTCTGGAAAAAGTGTATCCGTACGCCTCTTATATTACTGTGAATATTTCCTCTCCCAATACACCTGGGCTTCGAACCTTGCAGTATGGTGATGCCTTGAAAGAACTGCTGCAGCCGCTCAAAGTGAAGCAAAGGGCGTTGGCAGAATCCTTTGGTTACAAGCCAATCTTTGTCAAAATCGCACCAGACATGAATACCGACGAAGTGGCACTGGTCGCAAACGCATTAGTGGATTGTGGTATGGATGGTGTGATTGCCACCAACACCACTTTGGATCGTACCGGTGTTGAAGGTTGTAGACACTCCAACGAGCAAGGTGGGTTGAGTGGTGCTCCGCTGGAAGAAAAAGCCACCGAAGTGCTGGAGAATCTGACTAAAGCACTTGCTGGTCGTATTCCAGTGATTGGTGTTGGTGGCATTGCTGACGGTGCGGGCGCTATTGACAAGATCAAGGCGGGTGCCCAGCTGGTGCAGATTTACAGTGGCTTCATTTATCGTGGGCCAGAGTTGATTCGTGAAGCCGTTGAGGCGGTAGCGAACAATCGTTAGACTTGTTTTCAGGTACCTAGTAAATAGCCTGTAGAGGTTGTCCAGAAAAAGAAGGCCCCGCTTGCGGGGCCTGACCTCCCTGGTGAGGAGGCTTAGGATAAAAGGGTGGGCCACATATGGCCAGGAATTCGGGGTGTTAAGTGGTCAAACGACCATACGATGAATACCAGAAACGCCTGTATAACCATCCCAGTGATCTGAGCGACCAGAGCGCCAACCGGACAACCAGGCATCCCTCATCGCTCCTTCTGGCGGAGCCAGATCTTTGGATCGACGTTCAATACCGGCACGATAGCCGCGGGAAAAAGCTCGTTCTTGCAGATCGCGTTTCTGTTTTTTCATACGATGCATCCTCGCTTATTAAACAAATATCGCTGCTGGTCGTTCAGTTCAAGACGATCCCCCTCAGCGACAGCTACAGTTGTAGCGCGTTGAAGGTCGGTCTGTTAACGAATTTATTTCTATAAAATGACAACCTCTTGTAGCTATACGCTATTTGAAAGAATAGGCCAACCTGACTATGCAAAATCTAGACTCATCTACTATCTATCACTGGCTGGCCAGTTGCAGTAAAGGAATTGAATCCATCTTATCCAATGAAATCAATGAGTTGGGTGGAGAGGTGGAGCGAGAAACCCATTTGGGGGTGCATTGGAAAGCAGACCTGGAGACGGCTTATCGGGTTTGTTTATGGTCTCGACTGGCTAGCCGAATACTGTTACCAGTGCATGAAAGTCAGGTTAGCAATGTCGACCAAGTATATGAAGAAACGCGCCAAGTTGATTGGACGCACGTTTTTTCGCCGTCATCGACCTTCCGAATCGACTTCCATGGCCGAACGGATTTCATTAATAACACCCAGTTTGGTGCCCAGAAAATCAAGGACGCCATTGTTGACCGCTTTCGTCTGGATACTGGCACCCGTCCCAACGTGGATAAAAACGCTGATGTGAGGATTGAAGCTCAGCTGCGTAAAGGCAAACTGGCCTTATATTACAACTTTAGTGGTTCAGGAATGCATCGTCGTGGTTACCGTTTGCAGCCTGGCCTGGCACCGTTAAAAGAAACCTTGGCAGCAGCATTGCTGGTACGGGCCGGTTGGCCAGCGCTGGCGGCGGCAGGCAAACACTTGGTTGATCCCATGTGCGGCTCGGGCACCTTGTTGATCGAGGCCGGATTGATGGCAGCAGATATTGCGCCTGGCCTGAATCGTCAGCAGCATGGCTTTGAGCACTGGCGCGGCCACGACCGCAAGCTGTGGCTGTCACTGGTCGATGAAGCACGATTACGGCGTACTGCTGGATTGGAGGCCATGAACAGCCGTTTTTATGGATTCGATATCGATGCCAGACAGTTGGAAGCGGCGACGGCCAACCTGTCACGTTCTGGGCTGGCTGCTCATATTCACCTGGAGCGTCGTTCGATTGATCAGTTACGGGTAAGCAAGGATGTGATTGAAGAAGGGGGGATGGTGATTTGTAACCCGCCTTACGGTGAACGTCTGAGTGAGTTGCCGCAACTGGCTCCTCTGTATCAGCAATTCCACGATGCCACCATGCAAATGCCGGAATGGAAACTCGCGGTATTCACCGGTAATACCGATCTTTCACGGGTTATAAGACGACCGTTAGATAAGCAATATAATTTGGTTAATGGCCAGATCGAAACCAAGCTGTTGGTGTTTGGCGCTGCCGATGAGCGCTCATCTCTCCCCAAAATGTCGATGATTCGTGGCCCGGTGGAAGCCTTTGCCAACCGCCTGAAGAAAAACCTCAAGCCGGTACAGAAATGGGCCAAACGGGAGTCGGTATCCTCCTATCGGATGTACGATCAGGATTTGCCGGAATACGCCGTAGCCATCGACTGCTACATTGATGCTGCCAAAGTGTCTGGTCAGCAGGGTACTAGCCAGAGCGGAGCTGAATGGTTACATGTACAGGAATATGTACCACCGAAAACGATTGAGGAGGCTAAGGCCGAGCGACGGTTACTGGATGTGCTGGCGGTGCTGCCTGAAGTCACAGGTATTCCTGCTGACCATATTGTACTCAAGCGTCGTGAACGTCAAAGTGGCAAACGGCAGTATGAAAAACGTTCCAGTGATGGCCTGATTCGGCACCGTTTTCCGACCATGGAAGGTCGAGTGCAAGTCTGGGTGAACCTGAAGGATTATCTCGATACCGGTCTGTTTCTGGATCATCGCCCGACCCGTCTGGAAATAGCCAAGCGGGCTGTAGCACAGCCAGGTATGTCGTTCCTGAACCTGTTCTGTTACACCGCGACTGCCAGTGTTCATGCTGCAGAAGCCGGTGCTGTGTGCACCAGTGTGGATATGTCGCGTACCTATCTGGGTTGGGGGCGGGAAAATTTCGATCTGAATGGCATTGATACCAGTAAACACGAATTTGTGCAGGCTGATGCGCTGCAATGGCTAGCAGACTGCTCACAACAGTATGACTTGATTTTCATGGATCCACCGACCTTCTCCAACTCCAAACGGATGGAAGGGGTGCTGGATATCCAGCGTGATCATGTGCTGTTGATTCAGCAGGCGGTTGCTTGCCTTAAGCCGGGGGGAACGTTGATCTTTTCGACCAATCTGCGCAAGTTTGCCATCGAGGAAGAAGCGTTGAGTGGACTCAGTATCCGCAATGTCAGTAAATGGTCTGTTCCTTTTGATTATTCACGTCGTCCGAATATTCATCATTGCTTCCATATTCAGATGGCTGAGTAGTTTTTTGTAGCCATACGGTGAAGGAATCAATTGCTCTCCGCTGTCATCGATCCACCCCTACAAGATCTCCTACAAGATGTTGTAGGGGGATATCAGGTTTATTGTCTGTTTGTTCGATGCAAGGTTTTATCTTTTCTTTGCACTTAACTGGTGCTCTTGTCTTATTTTTGCACGGAAATGATACATTTTTTTCTTCTTTGGCACTTATAAAAAGCTTAACTTCCTCACTTAAAGACTGAATACTTATTATTTACGCACAGCGCTGGTGCCTATAGTTTCCATATTGCTCTGTAATGGCGCAAATTATCATATTGAATTGTGTCAAAGTTGACAATTTGGTATGAATCCTGCTTTTCCAATCTCCTTGAATATATGAAGCGCCATTTTGGTGCCATTGCTCGATAGCGTCTATCGGTCAATACCTGAGTAAACGATTAGGGGAATTCTCGTGGGGAATCTGGATTTGCACGGTGTTAACAGTGCCGTAGAAACACTGATGTCTGGTACCAATACGCTGTTTATTTTGCTGGGTGCCATTATGGTGCTGCTAATGCATGGGGGGTTTGCTTTTCTCGAAGTCGGGACGGTTCGTCATAAAAACCAGGTAAATGCCCTGGTTAAAATTCTTACCGATTTTGGTATCTCGACACTGGCATATTTTTTTATCGGTTATCAAATTGCTTACGGCAATCACTTCTTTGCCAGCGCAGATACCCTGGCAGCCAACAATGGCTATGAGTTGGTCAAATTTTTCTTTCTGCTGACCTTTGCTGCGGCTATTCCTGCCATCATCTCAGGCGGCATTGCCGAGCGTGCCAAATTTTATCCGTTCCTGATTGGGTCTGGCTTGACCGTGGCATTTGTCTATCCCGTGTTTGAAGGGATGATCTGGAATGGCAATTATGGCTTTCAAGACTGGCTGGAGAGTCAGTTTGGTGCCGCGTTTCACGATTTTGCCGGTTCTGTCGTTGTGCATGGTGTGGGAGGCTGGATTGCCTTTGCTGCGGTTTACTTGTTGGGTTCGCGTAATGGACGTTACCGCAATGGTCGTGTCGTGGCGTTTGCGCCATCCAACATTCCTTTTTTGGCATTGGGCGCCTGGATTCTGACTGTGGGTTGGTTCGGTTTTAATGTGATGTCAGCCCAGACGATTGACGGTATTTCCGGTTTGGTGGCCGTGAACAGTCTGATGGCGATGGTTGGCGGTACCCTGGTGGCCATGGTCGTCGGTAAAAATGACCCTGGCTTTATTCACAATGGCCCGCTGGCGGGGTTGGTGGCGGTATGTGCTGGCTCGGATATTATGCACCCGATCGGCTCGTTCTTGGTTGGTGGGGTTGCCGGGGCATTGTTTGTCTTTGTGTTTACTCTGGCCCAGAACCGTTTCAGCAAGTTTGATGATGTCCTTGGTGTATGGCCCTTACATGGTCTGTGTGGTTTGTGGGGTGGTATTGCGGCGGGTGTTTTCGGGGCGGAATCGCTGGGTGGATTGGGAGGCGTCAGTTTTACTGCCCAGGTTATTGGTTCGCTGGCTGGCGTTCTGGTGGCGGTTGGCGGCGGCTTTATTGTATATGGTCTGGTTAAGGTTGTGGCAGGTCTGCGGCTGACCGAAGAAGAAGAGTTTAATGGTGCGGATTTGTCGATTCACAAAATCGGCTCTACCAGCGACGATGGATGATATTTGCCGTTGCCGACCAGACAAAAAAGGCGCTCCGGCGCCTTTTGGGGTTCTGTCATGTTAAGAAACGTTATAGCACCACCTCAAAACACTCCAGCTGCGGTGGCCCTATATAGATATCCTTACGTGTGCCTCCGGCATTGGCGTGTGCCTTGCGGAAAGCTTCAGACTTGGTCCAGTCTTCAAATGCCTGCTGGGATTCCCACACCGAATGGGAAGCAAACAAGACCTGCTCTGTCGTGGTTGGACCCTTCAGCAAGTTAAAAGAAGTAAAACCGGGTACTTCTTCAAGGAAGGTTTCGCGGTTTTTCCAAATATCGATAAAGTCCTGCTCACAACCGGGTTTGATACGAAAGCGGTTCATGGCGATGTACATGGTGTTCTCCAGAGACGGTGAAAGGGAGGCGAATCTCTCAAATAATACCTGTTGGAGTGACACCGTTGATAGTTGCTGGATCAACAGCTGCCGTTATGTTGCGGTATGTCAGTAACAATCTGGCAGAGAGATAGGGGAATCACCCATTTGTGATTGTGAACTGGATCACATTCACAGGTGGGTGAGCTGACATTTTCGCCGACTCTCATAATACAGTCGCGGCCTGTCACCAAGCTGCAGTAAGCTAATCGCGACCAGACGTTCGTTCATATATAGATAGCTGGAGATAAACGTTTTATGAGTATGGAAGCCTGGCTGAATATTTTGTCCCATAAAGATGGTTCTGATTTGTACCTCAGTACCGGGGCACCGCCTTGTGCCAAATTTCAGGGGCAATTACGTCCATTGTCGAAGGATCCGCTGGGTCCCGGTGACGTTGAAGAAATAGCCAAATCGCTGATGACAGATGCACAAAAAAAAGAATTTGCCGAAGAAATGGAAATGAATTTGGCGATTTCGAACAGTGCTGGCCGATTCCGGATCAATATTTTCAAACAACGCCACGAAGTGTCGATTGTGGCGCGTAATATCAACACCGAAATTCCTAATCTCGACAAGCTGAAGCTGCCGCCTATTCTGAAAGACGTGGTGTTGTCCAAGCGTGGTCTGATCCTGTTTGTGGGTGGTACTGGCTCGGGTAAGTCGACCTCGCTGGCAGCCTTGATTGATCACCGGAATGCCAGCGCTGGTGGTCATATCATTACCATCGAAGACCCGGTGGAATTTGTCCACAAACACAAAAAGTGTATTGTTAATCAACGTGAAGTCGGCACCGATACCAAAAGTTTCCATGCCGCCCTTAAAAATACCCTGCGCCAGGCCCCGGATGTAATTTTGATTGGAGAGATTCGGGATCGGGAAACGATGGAACATGCGTTAGCCTTCGCAGAAACCGGTCACCTGGCGATTTCTACCCTGCACGCCAACAACGCCAACCAGGCGCTGGAGCGGATCATCAATATGTTTCCGGAAGAACGTCGTCCGCAGCTGCTGATGGGGCTGGGGCAGAACCTGAGGGCATTTGTGTCACAGCGGTTGATCCCTACCTCGGATGGCAAACGCTGTGCGGCGGTAGAAGTCATGTTGGGTACCAAAACCATCGAAGATATGATTATGCGGGGCGACTTCCCGAGCATTAAAGAAGTCATGGAGAAGTCTGAAAACCTCGGGATGCAAACCTTCGATGCCGCGATGTTTAATCTCTACCGCGAAGGGCGTATTACATTGGATGACGCGTTAAAAAACGCTGATTCAGCGAATAATTTACGCTTACGGATCAAGTTGGCCGAAAACGGTGGTTCGATGGCGAATGAAGAGAAAATCGGGACGGATGGTAAGCCCATGATGGAATTCAGTTTGATGGAAGACAAGGCGCTGGAGGATGGTGACGAAAATTTCTGATGGCCATCCACCGCATTGTCCTGGTCATGGCGCAGGGCGCGACTGGCTGGAACGCTTGCCTGCTGGGCGGCAGAATCGCTACGACAGCGGCGAGATGATCTGCCGGCCGGGTATGACCCATAACCGGGTCTTTCTGCTGAACAGTGGCAGTGCCCGTATTTGCCTCTCGGCGGAGCATCGGGAGTTGACGCTGGGCTGTCTCAAGCCTGGCAGTATTTACGTGACACATACCCGTGCTTGGGTTGAAACGCTTGAACCCACAACCATTACCAGCTGGCCGATCGAGCAGCTCACCCTGTTGATTGTGGAAGCGCCGGAAATTGCCATTACCGCCATGCGGGAAGTGGGGCAGATGCTACAGCAGGCGACCAGTCTGATCGAAGACTTGGCATTTCGCTCGGTGGAATCGCGATTGGCACGTTATCTGTTGCTGGAAGAAAGTACGCAGCAGCGCCAGACCATCGAACTGACCGGTCAAACGGAGCTGCTGGCCAGCCTGTTGGGTACATCGCGTCAGACCTTGTCGACGTTGCTAAACCGGATGATCCGCGATGGCATTGTGGCGCGTCCGGATCGTCAGCATTTAACACTACTGGATACGCTGCGGCTGCAACAGCTGGCAAGCGTGTCCTGATTAGCTCCCCAGCAACATTGTTTTCCGTAGGCCTGCATCCGTGACCCTGGTTTCCGCACTGTCAGCTGGCTGACAGAATCAGGCAAGCACAGCGATTACCTTGTTATCTGACTAACACAATAATGAGGTTGAATATTATGAATATCCGCGCATCCGATACTACGCCCACCAGCGCCACCGATAAGGTCGATCGGGATCCTCTTGATCGTTATGTGAGTTTCTGCGGCATTGATTGCGATGGCAATGCCAATCGGCTGCTGGCCATGCTGGAAAACCATTTGGCCACGGGCGATGGTGATACGCGCTGGCAGAGCTACTTCCAGCAAAAGCGCGAACAGCAGGCTGCGATGAATCAGGATAATTTGTATTTTATTGGTGCGCAGATGAATAGCTTGTACAGTTACCTTGAAAGCTGTGACGACGACGCGGCGCTGGCATTGTTGTGGCAGCTGGAACAGGAGTGTTGTTAACGGCGGAAAAGTAACGGCGGTTGTGAGGCAAACCGCCGTTAGCCGTCAGGGCAGACTAGCCAAGAACGGAATCGACCAATGCTTTGGCATCGGCTTCCAGCAGATCGATATGGGCTTCAGAGACAAAGCTTTCCAGATAGATTTTGTAGACATTCTCGGTGCCGGAAGGGCGGGCCGCGAACCAGCCGTTGGCTGTTTCTACCTTGAGGCCACCAATCGGAGCACCGTTACCCGGTGCCGTGGTGAGAATACGGGTGATGGCATCGCCTGCCAGAGTATCGCCCTGAACGGCGTCCGCACTCAGTGAAGACAATACGGCTTTTTGCTCAGCGGCACAGGGAACATCGATACGCTTGTAGTAGGGACGGCCGTAACGGGCGACTTGCTCTTCGTACAGTTGTTGCGGGTCTTTCCCTGTAACGGCCAGGATTTCAGCCGCCAGCAGCGCCATGATGATGCCATCCTTGTCGGTCGTCCAGACGCTGCCATCCTTACGCAAGAACGAAGCCCCGGCGCTTTCTTCACCGCCAAAGGCCATGTCACCCTTGAACATGCCTTCCACATACCATTTGAAACCGACGGGTACTTCACACAGCTCACGCCCGAGGCCATTGACCACCCGGTCGATCATGGCGGAAGACACCAGCGTCTTGCCGAATTTCACATTCTGCGGCCAGTCCGGTCGGTGAGTGGCCAGATATTCAATGGCAACGGCCAGGTAGGCGTTCGGATTCATCAGGCCAGAAGAGGGGCAGACGATACCGTGACGGTCGTAATCCGGGTCGTTACCCACAGAGATATCAAACTGGTCTTTCATGGCCAGCAGGTTGGTCATGGCGTACGGCGAGGAGCAGTCCATACGAATGCGGCCGTCCTTGTCCAGCGACATAAAGCTGAAGGTCGGGTCAATGGCATCGTTGACGACCGTGATGTCGAGTTTGTATTTTTCCGCAATTGGCTTCCAGAAGTGCAGACCAGAGCCGCCCATGGGGTCAACCCCAATCCGGATACCGGCCTTGGCAATTGCGGCCATATCCACCACGTTGCCGAGGTCGCTGACGTAGTGGCTGATATAGTCGAAGTCTTCCACCAGGTTACTTTCGTTGGCATCTTCTGCCGGTATCCACTCAACCTCGTCCAGATCATTGGCTAACAACTCGTTGGCGCGGTTGGCAATCCAGCTGGTGATATCGGTATCGGCTGGGCCACCCATGGCCGGGTTGTATTTGATGCCACCGTCTTCTGGAGGATTATGGGAGGGCGTTATGACGATGCCGTCGGCCATATCGTCGGCATCGGCATCCTGGTTATGGGTCAGGATGGCGTGTGAAATCACCGGTGTCGGGGTGTAGCCATCGCCATCCTGAATACGAACGCGCACATCGTTGGCAACCAGTACTTCCATCGCTGTACCAAAGGCTGCTTCCGAGAGCGCATGTGTGTCTTTACCCAGATACAGGGGACCTTTAACACCGGCTTCGGCCCGATATTCGGCAATGGCCTGACACACGGCAGCAATATGGTTTTCGTTAAACGTGGTGTTAAACGCGGAACCACGATGGCCAGAAGTCCCAAAGGCAACCTTTTGCTCCGGGTTATTCACGATGTCTGGTTGCTGGCGGTAGTAAGCTGCCATCAGGGCAGGTACGTTAACCAGGCTGGCGCGTGGCGCGACTTTTCCGGCATCCGGGTGAATAGCCATAATTTCGATCCTTCCTTCTCGTTAGTATGCTGTCGTCATGCTGCTGGATAATTGTGACAGATGCAATTCTCTGCTTGGCTATCATGATTGCATGGCATTGAATAAGACGTTTCTTATCAACGATCTGTCGTGTTATTGGGAAAATATGGTGCTGCTATCTGCTCGCAAACTTACTCGGTGCCAATTGTTGTGCCACTTGGTGCCACAGACAACGAACAATCCCTACAGGAGCAATAGACCACCGTGGCTGAACCGTTAAAAAATCGTTATGGACTGGAGGTCGCCGAAGTGTTGGCGCAACAGATCACCGCTGTCTGGCCCGACTTTGACTCCCGTGCTTTTATGAAACAGGTGTCAGTGGGCTATGAAGGACTCGATCTGATGGCCAGAGGCCAGCAGATCGCCGATGTATTGCAACAGTATCTGCCAGCGGATTATGGTGAGGCGATTGCCATTTTGATGCAATCTGTGGGTGCACCATTGCAAGACGCCCGCAGCTTTTCGATGTCAGCTTTCTATTACCTGCCGCATACCTGCTTTGTCGCATCGTACGGGCTGCAACATTTTGACGAGTCAATGGCCGCCCAGTACCAACTGACTCGGCGTTTTACCGCCGAATTCAGTATCCGTACCTTTCTTCAGCAACGACCGGCTGAGACGCTGGCCTGCTTGCGACGCTGGTGCGCAGACCCGGATTACCATGTACGACGGCTGGTATCAGAAGGAACGCGACCGCGTCTGCCATGGGCGCGGCGATTACCCGAATTTCAGCGCGATCCAACGCCGGTACTGGCGTTACTGGAAGAGCTTAAAGACGACTCGGAGCTTTATGTACGGCGCTCGGTTGCCAATAACCTCAATGATATTGGCAAGGATCACCCGGAATTGCTGGTGGACGTCTGTCGTCGCTGGATGGTGGATGCATCCGCAGAGCGTCGCTGGGTGGTACGTCATGCGTTACGTTCAGCGGTTAAACGCTGCGATGTCGCTGCTCTGGCGGTACTCGGGTTTGACAGTGAGCAAACCGTACGGGTGGAACAGACTGGTGTTCAACCGGGGGTTGTGCCGATGGGTGGGGACGTGGAATTGCAGGCAACGCTGACATTACCGAAATCCGCCCGTGAACCGCTGCGGCTGATGGTGGATTTTCGGGTGCACTATGTCAAAGCCAGTGGCCGTACCTCGGCCAAGGTGTTTAAACTGAAACAGCTGACGCTGGTGCCAGGCCAAATCGTGACGCTCAGCAAAAAACTGTCGCTAACGGACAAGAGTACCCGTCGCCATTATCCGGGTGTGCATGGTATTGAACTGCTGGTTAATGGTAAAGCCTGGCCATTGGGGGAATTTGAGTTACATCTCACGTAACATCTACAACTCTGTGAGTAACATGACCGGTTAACGATTCGATTGTATCCGCTGTCTGCCAATAGCACGTTTTCGCCGTGACCTGTCGGACTTCGGGCTGTCCTATTGCAGAAAAACTGAATCTTGCCTCACTTTTGCGCAAAAAACGCTCAAACCAGACTTCCTCTCGCGACGAACGCCTAAGTCCGACAGGCTCCGAGGGGCGTTCTATCATTGAGAGCGCCCCCGTGGTGCATCAGCAAGTCACTACTATGGAATAGTGGAGTGGCGGAATAGCGTAGATTGTCATAAGCAGGGTTATGGAAAACCGCTGTTTTTTATGGTGTATTGTTCACTTATTCCGGTTTATTCATCACTATCCCTGTCAGATAGGGCACAACGAGTACGCCATGCCAGAGGTTTGTTATCAGGGGCGCATTTTTCAATTACGAGAGGATGAAACCATTCTGGCGGGCCTGCTGCGTCAGGGGGTTGAACTCGAGTATTCTTGCCGGGCAGGTGTCTGTAACGCCTGCATCATCAGGGCAACGGCATTTGACCCGGATCTGGAACGGCTAAAAACTGGAACACTGGCACCTAACCTGGTGGCGAGCGGGCATTTTCTACCTTGTAAAACACGGCTCAAGGGTTCCATCGAACTGCTTGATCCTGCTCCTGGACTGGCTGATAACCCTGTTTATGCAAGGACGACGGTGACCGGGCGGGTGGTTGGCAAGCGCTGGTTGACCGATGACATTGTACAGTTACATGTTCAGCCATCGGTTGATGTGATTTATAAGGCCGGGCAGTTTGTCTGGCTCTACCACTCAGATGGCCAGGCACGTCCCTATTCGCTGGCTTGCTCTCCGCAACGCCGACAGCCGTTGGAGTTTCATATTCGTCGTCATGATCAGGGCCATGTCAGCCGCTGGATTACGGACGAGTTGACGGCGGGTACGGACATTGCTCTCAGTCTGGCGGATGGTGACTGTTGCCTTGAAGACGGTATGAATACGGTGGTGATGGTGGCTTTTGGTGCCGGATTGGCCCCCATGGCTGGTATTAGTCAGCAAATACTGGATGGTGGTGAAGCGGCTGTGGGTGGACACCTGCTCCATGTCGCCCATGGCAAGAGTGGCTTGTATGGCGAATCAGACAGTTGGGATCTGGCGGGTGAGATACAGGCAAGTGCCTCAATGCAATACACCGGTCTTGAAAGTCGTAGTGAACTGTTTACATCACTGGCGTCGTTGAACAGCCGTTATTGCGATGCCTACTGGTTTTTATGTGGTAGCCCGGACGCGGTGTATCAGAGTCGCGATGAGTTATTACGGCTGGGGATTCCGGAAGGCCGTATGCGGTTTGATCCGTTTGAAAGCCAACCGCTGGTGGCTTTGCCAGAGAATGACGAGTGTCAGCCTGATTATCCGGATCCTCAACCAGAGCTTTGGGCCTGGCTCAATGAAGACAATCGCCTTGCCACCATCGTGGCAGACTTCTACCTGCAGATTTTTGCTGATCCGATTTTGTCCCCTTATTTTGAAAACATCTCCCGGCGTCGTTCCAGGGAAAAGGTTTTCAGCTTCTATCAGCGCGTGTTTAGTGGTGAGCCGAGTTTTTTTGGAGACAGGCCTGACCATGCCCATCACTGGATGGTTCATAGCGACGATATTTTTGATTATCAACTGCTGTTGATGGAACAAACCCTGAAAAATCATGAAATGCCCGGCTTGCTGATCACCATCTGGATGAGCTACGAAGAGTACTTTCGCCGCGATATTATCAAAACCCGGCCGGAAGGGTATTGACGGAACGTGCCTGCCTGCAGGCGCTGTCGGTCAGCAAGCGGCTACCGTAAGATTATAAAATGAGTATCTGTAACGGTTGTCAGACCGCTATCGATAACGCTACCGAAGTACGTGTCATCTCATACGAGTCATATTGACTGCTTCTGTGTTCTTTTTAATCCCCGCTTGTGGATCATAAAAGGCCAATTCTTTTTAGTTGTTAAGTCAAACTTTATTTTTTCACCCCCTTTGTTTGTTCTCTTTGTTAGTCTGGCCGATGTGGTTGGGAAGCACGACCAGCGGCTCGAATATCTGGTGGTGTTCATTCAATGCGTTATGCATTAAACCTGCATCTGCGCACATGTCGCCGGGTTTTTGTCTCGGGGGGAACCAGTGATCGCTATCGATAGCCGTAACAGGTAGTTCGATTCCCGGCGTTTTTTGTGGCAAGGGGGGTGGAATGCTGTCAAAAAAGTAACGTTTCTGAAGTGAGTAGTAGAGCGTTTGTCAGACAGGGATTCACCGCTCAAAAAGGATGGTAGATAACTCAGGAGAGACTGCGTGAACGCTGCAGCTATAGATACACCAGCGGAAAAAGCATTATTTGCGCTGGCATTAAAATATGAAGTGATTACCGGTAATCGGGTGAAATGGCGGCAAGATACAGAAGCTGCTTTTCAGATGGTAATGGAGGCGTTATCGAGTAGCAGGAACGAATTATTTCAGGCGGCGGTGGCCTTTCTGGAAGCTCAGCCTGTTGCCGGACGCAAGGCTTTTTTACGATTACAGCAGGAGATTGTACCGGACGGTTTTGAAGCACGGGTTGAAATGTATCGAGGGGTTGCCTTTCGACAACTTCGATCCACGGATGCGGATCAGCAGGCAGGCGAGCAGAGTCTGGTGCACAGGACTTACCGTGGCGTTGCCTACGAAGAGCCGGTAACACGCAAGGATGCCAAGTCGGATAGTCGTGAGGGTAAACGGTTATATCGGGGGCGACGTTATTAGCTCTGTTGATATCACTTGAACCGCCGGTGAGCATCATCAGGCCAATGCCCGTCAGGGAAGAAAGGGGTCAAAGGTGAGGTGCTAACCGAGGGGAGGCGGATCAGAGTAAATGTCAATCTCTGATGATTGTTGAACCCGATAACCGGGCAAAACCGCATTGTCATAAAAAACCCGTACTCAGGAGAGCACGGGTTTTTTATGCCTATCGTTTTTATGCGATGTCTTCGCGGCAATGTTTGCGGGCCAAAGCCCGCTTGGGCGGTTTGAACCGGTTTAATTCAGCTGACCCAGATTGATCAGCTGGATCTCACCGCTGTTGTCGTCAACACCGTCGTTGTCATTAACAATGTAGACGTCGCCAGAAGCGGTCATGGCAGACCCTTCGATCTTCTCAGGTACCAGTCCACCGGCGGCTTTCAGGTCATCCATCAGGTCACGCACCAATGTCTTGCTGATGGTGGTCTCACTGCTGATATTGGTCATATCAATCTTGTACAGGCGCTTGATTGCGGCATCCGGGCCACCCTGATTATCGCGCTCCAACACCAGGAAGCGGCCGTCACCCAGTGAAGTGATGTCGGACAAGCCGACCCAGCCGCCATTCTGGGATTCAACCGCATCCAGTGGGTAGAATACAAAACTCCAGCTCTGGGTCGTGAGGTCGTAAATGCCAATACGCGGGTTGGCTTCGCTGTTCCAGGCGCGCTGGAAGGCAACATACAGCTTGCCGTCGTATGCGGCGACACCTTCGAAACCAAAACGCAGCTGCACTGCATTCAGGGTATCCGGCAAGGTAACGACGTCGGAGATCACGCCAGCAGAGTCGGCATGGAAGAGAAAATTCAGCTTGGTGATGTCGCGGGCATCATCGTTGAAGGTGCCCGCGCCTTCGGAAGCAATCCAGAAGCTGCCATCGGTCATAACGGCAATACCTTCGCCGTCAATATTGAGCGACTTGTCGTCATTGATCATGGCAGCCAGGTCAGCATCGTCGAAGCTGTTGGCGTCGATAGCAGCTCCTGACGTTGAGACGGCGGCAAAAATATCATTGCTGTCCAGCAGCTTGATTTCGGTGGTCAGCATGGCTGGCTTGGTGCTGATATCGATACCAAATACGCGGTTCTGACCATAGAAGCTGTCTTCCAGCGACCACAGCATGTCAGCATTGGATGGATCGGCAGACAAGCCGGACAGGGCGGAGAATGGGATCGGCGAGCCATCGGCGCGTTCTTCAGAGATGATGGTTGGGTAGGCATCTTCTTGCTGCGCCAGGCGGTAGATGTTCAGGCTGCCACGGAACTTGCCACCACGATCATCTTCTTCGCTGGCGGCCACCAGCAGGTTGCGGGAAGGAATCGCCTTGACGCCTTCAGGCCCCATCGCGGCTGGCAGTACCTGGAACAGCTCTGGATTGGCAGGGTCGGCCATGTCGAAGACAAATACCAGGCTGGCGCGCTCGGAGTTGACGAACAGGAAGCCGTTGTCACCAAACTTGCCGTATTCAGCATTTTCCAGCTCGGCACCCTTGTTGCCGGAACGGCCGTCGGGATATTGGCCGATCATGGCCACGACCTGATCCATCATCAGCGATTCAACTACATCACCAGAGGTATTGAATACCGTGAAGGTACGGCTGCCCCCGTTCATGTCACCTTCGTCAGCGGTCACAAACAGTTCATTGTTCACCCAGGTAACACCGTCTGGTTCGCGTGGAACATCCAGTTTTGATTCGGTCTGGGAGATGATGGCAGGATCTTCTTCGGTCAGGTCAACACCGTCGAGGTCAACCGTGCCGGCGCTGAAGTGGTTAATGACGCTGGCGGTTGCCAGATCAACCAGTACCAGATGGTTGTTTTCCTGCATGGTGACAATGGCAATATTGTTGTCATTGATGTCGACGTATTCTGGTTCCGGGTCGGTGGGGGCAATATCCGCCAGCCCAGTCATATCAACCTGGGTGGTTGTCCAGTTGGCCGGGTCGCTATCGCTGGTATCAACCACCATCAGGAAACCGGCGGGCAATTGTGGCGAAACATCAATCTGACCGTCGTCCAGGTCTT
Organism: Oceanobacter antarcticus; assembly: GCF_044962685.1. Lineage (NCBI taxonomy): Bacteria > Pseudomonadati > Pseudomonadota > Gammaproteobacteria > Oceanospirillales > Oceanospirillaceae > Oceanobacter > Oceanobacter antarcticus. Next base: position 116,563 of record NZ_JBBKTX010000015.1, on the reverse strand, counting down.
CGTCGCGTTCGTTTTCGATCGCAACGGCGGCGTACAGGCCGTCGTGGCTAACAGCCACAGAATCTGGCTGGCCGCCCATATCAATCGTCGCAACAATGGTCTGGGTCGCAATATCAACGACCGTCAGTGAGCCGGAAGGTGTAACGAAGTCTGTCGAGGTATTAACCCCTACCAGAACATAGTTGCCCACTACGGCCACCGACGTTGGCTCTCCGCCGACATCCAGTGTACCTGCTGCTACCGGGTTGGCAGGATCCTTGATATCAACAAAACCGATCTGCTCCATTGGGCTGTCGGTGTAGATCAGGGTCAGGCCATCCTTGCTGTAATCGACGATTTCCGCCACGGTTTGGGTATCGGTATCACAGCTAGCAGAAATCTGCTGACACACCGGGAACGTCGCGATGCGAACAAAGTTCATCTCTTTGTTGGCGTTACACAGGTAGCTGGTTGCGGTGATTTCGTCGGCATCCAGTGCGCCGTCGCTGTTCAGATCGACACCGGAGTCAACCTGTAGGCCACCGGCGTAGCATTCGGCGCTCAGCTCTGGCAGTTCAGTTTGCTTGATCAGGCTGACCAGACCAGCAGTCCCTGCCGATCCGGTAGAGCCGTTTGTACCATTTTGTCCAGTTTCACCCTGGGCACCATCTTTGCCATTTTTACCATCATCGCCAGCACAGCCCGCCAGCATAAACGGCGTGGCCAGGGCAATTGCCTGAACCAGTTTCAATAGTTGCATCGTTCCATCTCACCTTGTTGTTTTGGAGGCAACATAATGTGGAACTTAAATGTCAGGGGTGTTGCACAAGGATGACAATGGTTTGTATTGGCAGAGTCGGCTGTTAGGGGACACTAGCCGGTTTGTTAACGGAGGCGCGAACGCGGGTTCCGGTTGGTAGGAACCCGTATTGCATTTGAGCGACAAGCAGGGGTCGTTTGCCATCCGCTCAGGCTGGAATTTTCACTCTGTGAGCGTAACTGTACAATACCGGCACAACGCCCAGTGTCAGTATCGTGGCGAAGCCGAGCCCAAAGGCGATGACCACTGCCATGCTGTTGAAAAAGGGGTCGGTCAACAGCGGCACCATGCCCAAAATAGTGGTAAGCGCTGCCATGGTGACTGGGCGCAAGCGACTGACTGCGGCATCAAAGATAGCGTCGTAGCCATTTTTACCGCTGCGGTCTTCCAATTGAATCTGATCCACCAGCACGATGCCGTTTTTGACGATCATGCCGGATAGGCTGAGGAATCCCAGCAACGCCATAAAGCCAAACTCGGCCCTGAGCAGCAACATACCCGCAGTGACGCCAATAATGGCCAGTGGTACACAGGCCCAGATCACCAGCGCTGCCCGTAATTCGTTAAACAGCAGTATGGTGATGATAAACATGATCAGGTAGCCCATTGGCAGCGAGGCGAATACGTTGGCTTGCGCATCTCGGGACGATTCGTACTCTCCGCCCCATTCCAGTTGATAGCCGGCGGGGAGTGGAATGGCTTCCAGCTGGGGGCGTATCCGCTGGAACAATTCGTCGGCAGTTTGGGCTGAGGCAAAGGATGGGTCGGCCAGAACTTCGATGGTACGTTTGCGGTCGCGACGCATGATCAGCGGATCTTCAAAGGTAATATCAAAGCGGTCGACCACTTGCTGAATCGGGATGTAGCGGTTAAACACCGGACTCCAGATTTGCAAGTCCATCAGGTTGTTGACGTTCAGGCGTTCCTGTTCCGGTGGACGCAAGACCATGGGTTTTAGGTGGGTGCCTTCCCGGTACAGTCCGACCTGTTTGCCGGAGAAACTCAGTTGCAGCAGGTCGTCGAGATCCTGTTTGGAAATACCTGCTCGCCGGGCTGCCTCTTCTTGCAGATGCGGACGAATAACTTTCACTCGTTCGCGCCAGTTGTGACGGATGTTATCGGCTGCCGGGTCGGTGCGCAGGATCTGTTCTGCCTGCTCGGCCAGCATTCGCAGTTCAGTTTGATCCGGGCCGGAAAAACGGGCTTCAATCTTGGCCGGAGTACTGGAACCAATTTGCAGCCGCTGGAATTTGACAAACGCGTTAGGCATATCGGTGGCGGTGTATTGTTGGGCACTGCTGATCAGCGCCGGAATCTGCTCGCGTTGTTCGGTACGGATCAACACCTGGGCAAAAGCGGCATATTGCTTTTCTGGAGCGTACGTCAGCATAAACCGGACTTCTCCTTGGCCAACGGTGGACGAGGTAAATTCCACGCCTTGCTGTTGCTGAAACCATTGCTCCAGTTTGCGGGCCTGCTTCTGAGTTGCAAGGATATCGCTGCCTTCCGGTAACCAGATATCCGCCAGAAAAATGGGGGTATTGGATGGCGGAAAAAACGCTCGCTTGACCTGACCAAAGCCGACAACAGCGACCACCATCAAGGTAACCATCAGTATCATGGATACACCACGATGATGCAGCATGGTCGCCAGAATGGCACGGTAACCGTTATACAGGGCACCTTGATAAGGGGCGGACGAATCCGTCTTGCCGTTTTCAGCCGGGCTGGCGTGACTGAGTTGCTCCCGAAATAACAGATTGCAGAGGAAGGGGGTCAGGGTCAGTGCCGTTACCCAGCTGAGTAACAGCGAAATCATCAGGACATAAAACAGCGAACCGACAAACTCGCCCACCGAATCCGGCGACAGTCCGATAGGTGCGAAAGCGGTGATGGCAATCACGGTAGCCCCCAGTAATGGCCACTGGGTTTGTTTTACAATATCAAAAGCCGCCTGAACCCGGCTCTGACCACGCTGCAAGCCGACCATAATGCCTTCGGTAATAACCAGTGCGTTATCAACCAGCATCCCCAACGCAATAATCAGCGCCCCGAGGGAGATACGATGCAGATTGATACCAAACGTTGCCATGGCAATAAAAGTGCCGAGTATGGTCAGTAGCAGGATGGCACCAATAATCAGTCCTGCCCTGACACCCATAAACAGCAGCAATACGGCAATCACAATGACGACGGCCATGGCGAGGTTGAGAATAAAATTCTGCGATGAAGCATCGACTTCAGCGGGCTGATCGTAAATGGTATGCAACGCCATGCCGAGAGGACGGTTGTTATCCAGTTCTGCCAGTTTGGCCCGGACCTGTGCGCCGACTTCGATGACATTAACACTGTCGGTAAAGGCGATACCCAAGCGTAGCGAGGGTATCGCCTGATAGTTCTCCAGGTGGGTCGGATTTTCGGTAACCCCGGTCGTAATACGGGCAATGTCTTGCAGATAAATCAGTTTGTCGGAGCCCGGTGTGCTGATCAGCAGGTCGCCCAGCTCCTGAACGCTCTGGAATTCACCAGTCGGATGGATACGAATATATTCATTGCCAACCCGGATGTGTCCGGCGTTGCTGACACTGTTCTGGGTTTGTAATAACTGGTACAGACGCGACAGCGGAATACCCAGGTTGGTCATTTGTTCGTGGGAAATATCAATAAAGACCTGTTGTTGTTGATCTCCGGCAATCTCGATATTGGCAACACCTTCCAGGGTCATCAGTTCGCGTTTGAGGTACTCGGCATAGTCGAACAATCCGCTGTAATCAAAACCGTCGCCAGTTAACGCCAGCAGTACACCAAAGACGTCACCAAAGTTATCCAGCACGATGGGAGTGGCAGAACCTGGTGGTAATGAGCTGGTCTTGTCGTGGATCTTGCGCCGCAGTTCGTCCCATATTTGCGGCAGAGTGTCGCCCTGATATTCGGATTTAACTTGAATGTGTATCTGTGACAATCCGGCTTTGGAGATGGAGTCCAGGTGTTTGATGTAGGGCAAGGACTGGATGGTGTCTTCAAGCCTGGCAGTGACTTCTTCCTCTACCTGCAAGGGGCTGGCACCTGGGTAGTAGGTGTAGACCATGGCTTCCTTGATGGTGAACTTCGGATCTTCAAGGCGGCCAAGCCCGAGGTAGCTGATGATGCCACCTGCCAACAGAATCAGTACCAGCATCCAGCTGGTGGTACTGTGCTGGATGAAATAAGTGGCAGCATTAAGTTGGTTGACGGTGTTGGGTTGCGACATGTCAGAGACCTTGTTCCTGAATCCATGGGCGGATTACCATGCCTTCGCGGGCCTGGTGCACTCCCGCTGCCAAAATCCGGTCACCGGGGTTGAGACCAGCCACAATTTCAAGGCCTTCCTGGGTCAGTCGGCCGGTTTCAACCGCCTGGGCAACCAGTGCATTCTGTTCGTTTAGCCGCCATACCATGCCTTGCTTGCTGCCTGTCGCCTGCTTTGCCTGCTGAAATATGGCCTGGGCGGGCACCAGCACATTGCTGTCGTTGACGGCCAGTATCTGGTTCAGGTCGGCGTAGACACTGGCAGACATACCAGGGAGTGGATTGAAATCGGCGGGTTGGGGCAAGGTGACCAGTAACCGATAGCTGCCAGTCGCCGGATCGGCTTGGGTATTATGCTCCTTGTAGGTCGCCTTGAAGCGTTGGCCGGGCAGGGCATCAAATGCCACATCTGGATGGTAGCTGCTGCCGGATTGGCTGAGCTGAATCATCAGCTGTTCCGGCACCTGGATACTGACAACCAGCTGGCCGCGAGCCTGCAATTTCAGTAAAGGCGTGCCTGCTGCCATGGACTGATGGTTGTCAACATAGACTTCGGCGATCACTCCGGCAAACGGTGCTTTCAGTGTGGTGTAGCCAACATTGCTGCGGGCTGCCCCAAGAGCCGCTTTACTGATATCCAGCTCAGCTTTGGACTGATCGTATTGGGCTTTGGATACCTGACGCTGCTGGAACAGGTTTTCGATACGTTCAAACTGCGAATTAGCCAGGTTGAAGCGGGCCTGACGTTCGTCCAGTTGCAACTGGTAATCGGCAGGGTCAAGCCGTGCCAGCACGTCTCCTGCCTTGATCCGTTTGCCTGCCTGGGCGGGCAGTTCCAGTAACTCTCCAGGAACCCGGAAGGCCAGAGAGACTTCTTCTGAGGCCTCAACCTGGCCGGGAAAACGGCGTAGCAGGGCGTCTTTACTACTGACGACCTGATAAATTTCACCGGGGCGGGTGACTGTTGCAGTCTTTTCACTGCTGCTGTTGCCGTCAGAGCAGGCTGCCAGCAGTCCGAACAGCGGAATGCACAGTAACACCCTGTTGAGTCGGTTGGATCCTGATGAAGCGAGTGCAATACAGGCTGAAATCGTCATGAAACACCTCCCAATTAAAACAGAAACAATCCGCCGTTCATCCGATAAACATTCAGGCCGACCACTCCGACCTTAAGATGGATATTATTTAACATTTTGTAAACTATACAGGGGCTTTACACAAGACTGAAGCTTGCAAGGTCAGGGTCTGTCGCTGCTATCCATTAACAAGCAAAGATTGCAGATAACCGGGCAAGACATCCCCTGCTTTGCCATACAGATGCTCGGCAAAATTATCCTTGATACAGCTGGGCTCCAGGTTGATTTCGATGGTATGAGCTCCGGCATTGGCAGCCACTTCGACAAAACCGGCCGCCGGGTAGACATGGCCGGAAGTACCGATACTGATAAACAGGTCGCATTGCTCCAGGGCGTGAAAGATATCATCCATAAACAGTGGCATCTCACCAAACCAGACGATGTGTGGACGCAGGTTGGGAGCATTGCAGCATGCGCAGCAGGTCGTCGCGGTGATGTCGGTATCCATGTCGTACAGCTGCTCGGTGCGGGTGCAGCGTACGCGTTTCAGTTCACCATGCATATGCAACAGGTGTTGGCTGCCAGCCCGTTCGTGGAGGTCATCAACGTTTTGGGTCACCAGTAAAAAGTCGCCGGTATAGCGCTGTTCAAACTCGGCCAGTGCGATATGGGCAAGGTTTGGTTGTACTTCGTTCAGTTGCGCCCGGCGGGCGTTGTAGAAGCGCTGTACCAGTTCGGCGTCACGTTCGAAGGCTTCGGGGGTGGCGACATCCTCCAGGCGGTGGTTTTCCCACAGGCCGTCATTATCGCGAAAGGTACGGACACCAGATTCGGCAGAAATGCCGGCTCCGGTCAGTACCACGATACGTTGTGGTGGCCGGTTGACAAACCGGCGATCAGTTGAGTTGGCTGTCATCAAAGTGGTCTCTGAAAAAGTCGCGAATGTCGGCGCGCTTGGTCATGGCGTCGTCAAATCCTAACTGAATCAGCCGTCGGCAGTAACCCTCGGAAAACAGTAAATAACTGAGAATACCTGAGCCGTTACCGCGATTGTTGCCGCGGCTGTTGAGCACCATTCTGAGTGCCTTGGGCATCTCGTGGGCGTGTTCTCCTGCCAGTGTGTCGAGCGAGACACTGGGGCTGATATCGAGCAGCTGTACCGGCCGTAGTTCCATGTCGTAATGCTGTCGTACGGATTTAGGTATGTGTTGCAAGGTCTGGTTAATACGCAACAGACGTTCGATATCGGTTTCCATGCTGTCGAGAAAGGCAGCGTTGAGCATATGGCCCATCATTTTGGCCGGTGCGGGGTAGATGTCGTCCGGTATGTCCGGCTTGTTACGGTGGGCAATGGCGCTGACGCCGATCACCATGATTTTCTCTGCCCCCATGTGTAACGCCGGGCTAATAGGGGCCAGCTGTCGTACGGCGCCATCGGCATAATACTGGTCGCCGAGAAACACGGCGGGAAAGATCATGGGAATGGCTGATGATGCCAGCAGGTGGTCACAGCTCAGGCGGGTACGTACTCCGACACGACGTTGGCGTTGCCAGTCCTGAATATCCGGGTGTCCTGCAAAAAAGCTGGTGGACTCACCACTATCGATGCCCGAGCAGTTGACGGCGACGGCGTAGAGGTAGTTGTCATCGATGGCCTTCTGGATGCTGGTGAAGTTGACGACTTCGTTGAGCAGCTCCCGTAACGGTTCATTGTCGAGCAGCGAAACCGGATCATTTTTGTAGCCCCGGCCAATAATCAGGCTGCGACTCATACGGGCAAGGGAGTGGGATATCCCCCAAAAATCGGTGCGGTAAATCTGGTCGCAAGTGAAATGACGCCAGATGCGTTCCAGGTGACGAATACCACGGCGATAATCTTCGGCGTAACTGGCCAGTGCAATACCGTTGATTGCGCCTGCGGATGTACCGGAAATAATATCAAACGGGTTGTAGTGACCTCGGGGCAAAATTTCGTGTACTGCCTTGAGTACGCCCACCTGATACGCTGCCCGAGCACCGCCGCCGGACAATATCAGACCAGTCCTCTGTACCTTCATGCCGTTCCCCTGTGCAGGCGTAAACCATTTTCTTTAACCCTGACATGTGCGGATGACAGGGGTGCGATGGTTGCTGTGTTTCTTTTTACTCCCTTACATGCGTAAGAGGCTGACCCGCATGCGTACCGGTAAAGCCAGAGTATAGTGCATAATGTTCTGGCAAATTTGAGGAGAGCCTTATGTTTACTGGAATTGTTCAAACCCGGCTGGCCGTTGCCCAGGTCGATAAACAGCAGGATTTTGCCACGTTTACGCTGCTGTTTCCGGAAGCGTTACGACAGGGCCTGCAAACTGGTGCATCGGTTGCGTTAAACGGTACTTGTCTGACGGTACGGGCACTGGATGGTGCCGCTGTCAGTTTTGATGCGATTGGCCAGACATTGGCCGTTACCAATCTTGGCAGTGTGACCGCCGGAGATGAGGTGAATATTGAGCGTGCCGCCCGTATCGGTGATGAAATCGGTGGCCACTTGTTGTCTGGCCATGTCATGGCCCAGGTACGTATTCTGGAACGGCGGGAATCGGCCAATAATCTGGTGCTCTGGTTTGAGCGTCCGGCGGCATTGTTACCTTACTTGCTGGATAAGGGCTATGTCGCGCTGAATGGCTGTAGCCTGACCATTGCGGAAGTGGCAGGCGACCGATTTTCGGTGCATCTGATACCAGAGACCCGAGAGGTCACCACCTTTGGCTCGGCCGCTGTGGGGGATGCCATTAATCTGGAAGTGGATCCGCAAACCCAAGCAGTGGTGGATACCGTGACCCGGATGCTGGCGGATCCAGCGGTATTGAGCCAGCTTACAGGGACTGCAGGTAAGTCATAATGTCGGCTGACTCGAACATCCATTCTTCCTTGCCCTGTTCACTGGTGATGAGCAGGCAGGGAACCGTGGTGCGGCCGGTGGCTTGCTGTTGTTGCTTCCGGTAGGCCGGATTTTTCTGCACATTGCGTTTCTCAACATCCACATTCAAACCCGGCAGGGTGCGCAGCACCATCTGGCAAAACGGGCAGCTATCGTAGTAGTAAAGCGCGTATGTCATAACATTCCTCTGGTCTGTTCAAGGCAAATGCCGGTAGGCATTTGCGTTATTCTCTAACAGTGTATTACCCATGGATTATATTGAACACGTTATTCTGCTGGTACTGGCGGTGGTCGCCAACTGGTTTTCGGCGCTTGCGGGTGGTGGGGCAGGCTTGATTCAACTCCCCATGCTGATCTTTCTGGGGTTGCCGTTTCCACTGGCACTGGCGACCCACAAGGTAGCGACGGTCGCACTGGGAGTGGGGGCGACAGGTCGGCACCTGCGGGAAGGGCACCTTCAACTCTGGTTGCTGGCGCTGGTGGTAGTGGCGGGTGTTCCTGGTGTTATCGGCGGTGCGCTGTTGATTCTCGGCATTGCCGATCGTCTGGCAGAAATCGCACTGGCAGTGCTGATGTTATCGTTGTCGGCTTATTCGATGTTCAAACCCCAGCTGGGCATGGCTGCGGAGTTACGTCATCGCGATATCCCCGGTATGGTGCTGGGGGCGTTGGGTTTGCTGCTGATCGGCATCATGAACGGTGCCTTGTCGGCGGGCAGTGGCCTGTTTGTGACCTTGTGGCTGGTGTACTGGTTCGGGCTGGAATACAAACGTGCGGTGGCGCATACGCTGGTGGCGGTTGGTCTCGGCTGGAATGGAGCGGGGGCAATCACCATGGGAACGGTAGCGGAGGTGCAGTGGAGCTGGCTGCCAGCATTGTTGCTGGGTTCGGTTATTGGTGGTTATCTGGGCGCGAATTCGTCGATCAAGGCGGGTAATCGCACCATCAAACGCCTGTACGAAGGGGTCACGCTGGTGGTGGCCGTCAAGTTGCTGCTGGGCGACTGGCTCTGATACCTGCCGGTAACACGCTCCGGTTGGCTTCTGGGTGGAGAGTGTTACGGACAAGTCAGACTATCGCTGGTGATTATTCAACCACCACTGCCGTGCCGCTGGCAGAAACCATCAGCATGCCGTTGGTTTTACCCATGACTTCATAGTCGATATCAACGCCAACCACCGCGTTGGCTCCCAGCCCGGCAGCGCGTTGTTGCAGTTCTTGCAAGGCAATATCGCGGGCTTTTTGCAGCTCTTTTTCATAGGTAGCGGAGCGGCCACCGACAATGTCGCGAATACCGGCAAACAGATCCTTGAAGATGTTTGCGCCGAGTACGGTTTCTCCGGCCACGATGCCGCGATAGGAGGTAATGGTTTTGCCTTCGATATTCGGGGTGGTGGTGATGTACATAATTCAATTCCTGTAGGGCATAGCTATAGGGGACATCTATTCAAAAGGCTTGTTGATCACTCATAAATACTGCGCCGCTATGACCACATCTACCACCTTTACCACATCAGATCGTCAGGAATCTGGTAGGCGGCGTATGGATCATCTTCGTCCATTTCTTCGCCAGCGGATTCTGCAATCAGAATGTAGTGATCGGCTGCCCGTTGGCGGATTTTTTCGGCCACCGGTAATGGCACCACCTTGTAGGTAGGGCCCTGGCGGGTTTGCTCGAACAGGATAATCGCCAGCTGGCCACGGCTGAGTCGATCCCAGACTGCCTGATTGACGTACATCTGCTTGACCTTTTTGTCGTGCAGGAAGTTGTATTTGATATCGCCATCGCACTCAACGGTATTCGTCTGGATCAACTGGCGAATCTGGGCCGAGATGGCTTTTTGTTGGGCTTCGGCTTCTTTCTGGCGGTTCAGTTCGCGATCCCGTTCTGCCTTGGCCTTGCGTGATGCTTCGGCGCTGGCCTGGGTGTCTTCCGGTGCATCTTCGCTACCGGTACGCTTCAGATGCGCGGATTTTTTCAGTTCCTTGGCATTTTTTTTGGCTTTTTTCTGGTTAACCAGACCCATTTCCAGCATTTGTTCTTGCAGTGACTTGGCCATGGAGATTCCCTGTTAGTGCTGCCACACACCGGCAGGCATCAGCCCGGCCAGTTGCGTGATGGTATTGTCGCGTTCGGTGGTGCTGTTGGCTACCACCGTGACGTGTCCGAGTTTACGGGCCGGTCGGGCTTCTTTGCCGTAGGAGTGGACAAAGACATTCGTGAGACCTGTGGCGGCTAGCGTGGGTGCTTCGTCGCTGATCACGTTGAGCATGGCAACGGCGGGGTAACGGGAGTGAGTACTTCCCAGCGGTTTACCAGCGACAGCCAGCATATGGTTGCGGAACTGGCTGGTTGCGGCACCTTCAATCGACCAGTGCCCGGAGTTGTGAACTCGGGGAGCGACTTCGTTGGCAACCAGTCCGGTATCGGTGTCAAACAGTTCCAGTGTGAGGGTGCCGACGTAATCAAGGCTGTCTGCCAGCTGACGAATATACTGTTGGGCCTGCTCTGTTTTGGCGTCACTGACGTCGGCAGCCGGGTAGAGTGAATAGCGCAAAATACCGTCGTGGTGAACGTTTTCGGTCATTGGCCAGATCACCAGGTTGCCGTCCCGGTCTCGACTGGCGATGACGGACGTTTCCCGTGTAAAAGGCACAAAGGCTTCGGCGATCAGCTCGCGATTGCCAATGCTTGCCCAGGCCGGTTCCGCGTCTGCGGCGCTGCGGAGCACATACTGGCCTTTGCCGTCGTAACCTTCGGTGGTGGTTTTTAATACGATGGGCAAGCCGAGTGTGACTATGGCGGCTTTCAGGTCATCGAGAGAGTTGACCGCTGCGAATTCCGCCGTGGTTATGCCAGCCGCACGCAGGGCGTTTTTTTCCAGCAAACGATTCTGAAAGGTTTTGAGTGCATCCAGGCCGGGGAACAGCTTGTCGGCACAGCTTTCGAGCTGGCTGACGATGGCGGCCGGAATATTCTCGGTCTCGTATGAGATTAAATCGACCGATGCAATAAATGTCTGCAGTGTTGCGTCGGAGTGGGCGCGCAAGTCGTAGAGACTGACCTTAATGTCGCTCAGGTCGGAGATGCTGGCGGCCAGCATCTGGCCCAGCTGGCCGTTGCCCAGAATGCCGATGTTCATAAATTTGCTACCTTGGTCTGGCGAATATCGCGTGCTTTCAAACAATAAAAGCGGCCATCAAGTGGCCGCTTTCACGGGATTTATAAACCGAATAATCGGAGAGTTTACCTGCTCGCTCAGAACACGTCTCGCGGGTCTGGCTCGGAGAGGATGGTTTCTGTCTGTTGGGCGCGGAACGCATCCACACGTTTGAGCAGCTCGTGATCACTGGTGGCGAGAATCTGGGCAGCCAGCAAGCCGGCATTTTTGGCTCCGGCATCGCCAATCGCCAGGGTGCCCACGGCAATACCACCGGGCATCTGCACAATGGACAGCAATGAATCGAGGCCATTGAGGGCGCGGGATTTGACCGGCACGCCAAGTACTGGCAAAGACGTCTGCGACGCTGCCATACCCGGCAGGTGAGCAGCACCGCCAGCACCGGCAATCAGTACCTTGAGGCCCCGTGCCTGGGCGGTTTTGGCGTAATCAAACAGCAAATCCGGCGTACGGTGTGCAGACACCACTTTGACTTCATAGGCAACGCCCAGAGAATCAAGCATCTCGGCGGCGTGTTGCATGGTGGGCCAATCACTCTTGGATCCCATGATGATGCCAACCTGTACTGTCATTGGGTAAACCCTCTTGCTTTCTTACCGTGTGGAGCCGCTGCGAGTGCGCGTTGGTTCCGGTTAACGCCTGCCAGACTGGATAGAAGCCATGCCTGTATAACCTGTAAAATGTATAAAACAGTTGCTCAGGCTGGGTCAGCGTTGACTCGGGATCCCGGCGTGGATGCACAAGGGCAAACACATCAGGTGGTACCGACAACGGCGTCTGGCATGGCCGATGTTCAGGAAAGCGGCGGATTGTAGCACATGGTGGATTTGTGAACAGTCGGGTGAAAAACTAACAAACAGCAGGGTCTTATAGTGGAATGCTATTATACGGATCGAAAAAACTGCCGCTCTCTGCCATCGTGAATGCTTGGGTTGCAGCGGTTGCGCCGGTATTATCGTCCGCTCTGCTTATTTAGATGGATATGCTTACGCCATGTTGACGTTATTATCGCCGGCCAAGACGCTCGACTACGAAACCCCTGCGACCACTCGGCGTACCAGCCAAGCGGGCTTTCTGGACGAGTCGGCCGAGCTGATTGATGTGTTGCGAATGTACTCTGCGGAAGAAATCAGTGGTCTTATGGGGCTGAGTAGCAAGCTGGCGGAATTAAACGTGGAACGTTATTCCAGCTGGTCTCTGCCTCTGTCGGAAGCCAATGCCAAACAGGCATTTTTAGCCTTCAAGGGCGACGTCTACACTGGGCTGGCAGCTGAAACCTTGTCGCAGGATGACCTCGACTTTGCCCAGCAGCATATCCGTATGTTGAGTGGCTTGTACGGTATGCTCAAACCACTGGATCTGATGGCTCCTTATCGGTTGGAAATGGGCACCAGGCTAAAGAATAGCCGGGGCAAGGATCTGTACGAATTCTGGGGTGGACGTATCACCGATGCCCTCAACGGTGAGCTAGCCGAGCACCGCAGTCAGGTGGTGGTGAATCTGGCGTCGAACGAATATTTCAAATCGGTACAAAGCAAAAAACTGAATGCGGAACTGATCACACCGGTCTTTAAAGACGAAAAGAACGGCCAGTTCAAAATTATCAGTTTTTATGCCAAAAAAGCCCGAGGATTGATGACTCGTTATCTGATCAATCATCGTATCGACCATGCCGCAGAACTAAAGGCATTTGATATGGCCGGATACCGTTACAGCCCGCAAGACTCCCAGGGCAATACCTGGGTTTTTAATCGTCGCGAAGCCGACCTGCCGGAGAAGTAAGATGTTTGGAATGACAAGAATAATGTGTGTTGCGGCGTTGGTCGCAGGCTTGAGTGGCTGTGTGCTGTCGCCTCAGGTGATTGAACTGAACGACCGCAGTGACGTTGGCAGTGGCCAGCTCAGTGCCGACCGTAATGCTCTGGTGCGGGTGCTGGACGACCGGGGTGTTGATGATGACCTGATTGGCTATCGGGGTGGTCGTTTACCAGAAAATTCGCCGCTGATGGCGGATATCGCACTGTATGAAACACTGACCAAACGTTTGAAAACCACGTTGGCAGAGCTGGGGTTTGGTGGCAGCAGTACGTTGGATCCACTGAAATTCCAGCTTGATATCAATACGTTCAAGTATGAGTGTAACGAAGGCGTGATCGTCTCGAAATGTTCATTTGATCTGAAACTGAGTGTTACCGTCATTAATGGCCCACGTCAGTTCAGCAAACCTTACCAACTTAACGAGAGCCGTTCTGTGGTGGCTGCGCCAGTCGCCAGTTATAACCAGGAGTGGGTGAACGAAGCCCTCGACAAGGTATGGGGACATATCTTCTCGGATAAGGAGTTGCTGGCAGCGTTGGGTGTTACCCGGTAATTCGGTAGCGGCTGCCATGATACCCGTGCCGGTCAGCTATCAGGTCGATGTAGCCTGGCTGGCATCTGGAAATGACAGTGTATTTATTCTCTGACGGGATTGGCTGGTTGAATATTACCAGCGCATGATCCGGTATCCGTGTCAGTGTCTGCGGTTTTCGCTCTTATCTTGTCTTTTCATTCTCCGCCCACCTGGCTTTATTTTTCCCTTCTTATGCCATTGTCACCATCCAGGCATCCAGGCATCCAGGCCGCTGAACGGCAATCGTGTCCGTGATTGGCTGCAGAAAAGTCAAGAAGTCTCTTTTTATGACAAATTGATTACATAAATATTTCATATTTATGTCTTTTGGATGACAATGCCGCCCCTGAGAAATCGACCACCAATCTGAAGAATGGCCGATCTTGTGATTAATGACGTGCTTGGGTGTGTTACTGGTCAAGGTTACTTGCGTTTGTCATTCGCTGTCAGGGTATAGACCCGTCAGGCAAGGCTGGTTCTGTAGCACGACTGAGTGTCCTGAAGATACTGGTCTGGTTTCTCTTGATAACTAAATCCGTTACGGCCCCTCGAGTAAATCTGGAACCTCCCTTCTATGAAATTCCTTTTCCAAGCAACGACTGTATCAGCCTGTTGCTTTTTTATGTCTCAAAATGTCTATGCTGTTGATGTGTCTGAAAGCAGCCTCGAAGTGTATGGCAAGTTTCACCTGGCGTTGAGCTATATGGACTCCGGTGTTGACGCAAGTGAGGTCGACAATGGCAGTGGCCTGTCAGATGGCGATGTCAGTTTGTCTTCCAACTCGTCGCGTATTGGTTTCAAGGGAGAAATACCGACAGGAGTTGATGACTTGGTGGCCTTTTATCAACTGGAACAAACAATCAATCTGGATGGCCATGATGGTGATACCTTCGCCACGCGTAACTCGTATCTGGGACTGAGAGGGTTGGAAAAAGGCGTTACCCACTGGGAAGTGAAGGCGGGTTACCACGATACCCTGGCGAAGTCTGTGGGGGGATTGGCGATGCTGGGTGATACCGTAGCCGATCGTCGCGCCATCATGGGTGCTGGTGCTACGTCTGGCAATAAAGCGGACAAGCGCGTCGCGAATATGCTGCTGGGTACCTACTATGTCGAGAGTGGTCGCAGCAAGGTCGCGTTGTCGGCGCAGTATTCGGCAGAGGCCACTGACAGTAAAGGCACGGTTGATAATAACGATGCCGGATTTGCTGCCATGGGCGTGACCTGGAAGCAGGGCGGTCTGGTGGCAGCGCTGGCGCATGATTACTGGAAAAATGGTGCTAGCGCCAATATGCATCTCACCCGTGCGGCGACCCAATACAAGCAGGGGGACTGGACCGGGGTCGTGCTGGCTGAAAACTTGCGTAAATCTGGCGATCTGGATCGTAAGGCCTGGGGAGCTCAGCTGGCATTAAAAGACGGCTCGTTCAAATGGATTGGCAGTGTATTTGTAGCAGAGAGCTACAAGGGCAGCAACGATACCGATGCCGTTATGACGTCTTTGGGAGTTGAGCGCTCGATGTCCAAAGTACTGACAACCTATGCCGTTTATACCCGTACGGCGAACGATGCCAATGCCCGTTATCAGGGCGTTGACGGTGGTGTGAATGATGAGTTGAAAACGACGGCGGGCAACGACCCTCAGGCTGTCTCTGCCGGTATTGTGCTGAAGTTCTGATTGGTTTCCGGGGCAGAAACATCGCGTTTCTGTCCTTTTTGGCTGCTGGTTTGCTCCTGGGCTATTTATCCCAGCAAGCGTCTTTTCCCAAGCTTTTTCTCACCTTTTTCCATCGTTGTTTTCGGTATTTTTCAGCGTCGTTGTCGTTGTTACGACATTTTTTGTTACCTTGTTATTGCGGCGATGGTTTGGCCTGTTTGGCCCGATAGTGCCGTGTCATGTTTGTTGTAAAGGCTACAAAATGTTTGTGTCAACGTGGGAGTAGTAACAGGCAGCTCTTGAATTTTGGTTGGTCATGTTTTTATTTTTTAATTATAAGTATTTGATTTTTATTGATATTTTTTTTTCCGTGCAGCGTTTGATGACGAGGTGAGAGCTGGTTCGATATTTGCGATGGGTAATAGTCATTAACTAAATCGAATAGGAAGTAAACAAATGTCTGTTGCTGTGGTTAAAGCCTTCGCGGAAAAAGCACGTCAGGATGCAGAGCTGGCTGCGCAGTTGAAAGCGTGCCTGAAGATGAAAGAGCTGTTTGCATTGGCTCGGGATAACGGTTTCGAGTTGGTGGAAGATTCCTTGTACCCACCCAATGAACCACAGTTTACCGAAGATCAGCTGTCGGAACGGCTGGTTAAGGCACTGCTCAGGGTTTAGCAGGCGGAAAAAATCTGTCCGCATGCTGATTTTACTTCGGTGGGTGTTCAGTGTTCAGCAAGATACCAGGACATTTTTGTTTGGTATCTTGCTTCTCCGCTGTCATCCTGTCGCACCTCAGCTATATCAGGCAGCGTTGTCTTCTTGGGTTCCTGCTTTACTGGTGTCGTCTTCACAATAACCTTTGCCAAAAATCAGATTGGTGCGAATGGCGCTGATGTCAGCATTATGACTGAGCAGGTCGAAGTACCAGCTGGAGTCCAGTACGTCACCCACACACAGTACCCCGACAATCTGTTGCTCACGAATAACCAGCTTTTTATAGATCCCGGATTTCAGATCCTGAAGCTGGATAATCTGGTCGTTATCGGACGGTTCAAATTGTCCCATGCTGTGAATATCGACGCCGGACACCTTGAGTTTGGTCAGATGTTCCTGTTCGGCATAGCCTGATAACTGGCTTTTTCCTGATGGGTCATTGATGGACAAAAGGCCCGCAGCCACTACTTTGGCCTGCTCCCAGATCGGGGCAACCAGGCCGTATGTCAATCCTTCAAATTCGCAGCACTCTCCCAGTGAGTAGACATCCTCTGCCGAAGCTTCCATACGTTCGTTAACGCAGATCCCGCGCTGGGTGTCTATACCCGCAGCACTGGCGAGTTCGCGGTTAGGAAGAATGCCGGTGGCAAAGACCACCAGGTCGGTGTTCAGAGTTTTAACGGCTGCTTCTGCTGGTTCGCTGCGCAAGCGGTATTGAACGGCTGTGGCGCTGTTGCCCGTCAGGTCCAATCCTTGTGGTGACACACCGGTGCGGACGTCGATACCGCGTTGTTCCAGCTCGCGTTGCAAAATACCGGAAGCGGTGGCATCCAGCTGACGGTTCATCAAGATCGGGTTGCGGTGCATCAACGTGACATCTACTCCCTGGGCTTTGAGGCCGACAGCCGCTTCAACTCCGAGCAGTCCGGCACCAATCACGGTGGCGTGCTTGAGGGTCGGCAGTGCCGCCAGCATGGCATCGACATCGGACATGGTACGAAACCCCAGTACGTTGTCTGGCAAGGTGCCATTATCGGTACCCGGCATGGCAGGGATGGCGGAGCGGGAGCCAGTGGCGATCAACAAAGCGTGGTAGCTGAACGGCTCGTTATTGCCTGCTACGACGATTTTTTGTCGGGTATCAATGCGAGCCACCGGGGTATTCAGGTGCACTGTAATGCGGCGCTGTTGATACCAGTCGGCATCGTGTGGGGTAATCGCATCCAGTGTGGTTTCGTCGGCCAATAGTGGTGACAGCATAATGCGGTTGTAATGGGAAAGATGCTCGTCACTCAGTACATGAATGGCATCGAATGGATGGTCTTTACCCAGTTCTTCCAGTACCCGGTTGGAGGCCATACCGTTACCAATGACGACTAGACTGTTGCTGTTCATATCATTTTTTCGCATAAAAAAAAGGCGCTCACCAGTCAACCTGGGAGCGCCTTTGCTATCGGGAATGTGTGTGTCGATGGAGTACTTGGTGGCCGTGATCCACTTTGATCAGCCAGGCGTTACCTGCGGCGTCGACGTAGTAATCATAAAGCAGGTTTCATGCCATGCGTCTGTAATGACGGAATGACGGATCCATCAGCCTATGGATGTCTGATTTGTACCGCCAGACAGCGGAAAACAGGCGTTTGCTTCTGGGTTGTAACCCTGTTTCTTTTTGCACACTATTGGAACTGTTGGTTTATTTTTGCCTAAATTTGGTGCGATATGGGCTGATGATTTCACGGTTTCGGGGGCGGTTTACGCCATTTTGTCACCAGTAAACGAGACGCAAGTGCCGCCAAATTGATGAGGCAATGCCCATTTATTGGGCCTTTTGTTGATTCTTGCACCGAAATCGAACCTAATTGTTTTTACCAGCTTTAATAATTGGCACTATTTCTGCTTTAAGTTCGTCATTCTTCAGGTTAGCAGTGTTGCAGCCTGACACTCACGCAACGGCGCATTCAAAAAATTTGGTCAGAGAATTCATCGACAGCTTGGCGTATTGATCGCCAGATGTGTCGTTGCCGTTGCTGCAGTATTGGTACATTTGGTACCTGTCCTTTCGCATATTTTGCGCCGCAGCCCCTCTGCTTGTATCCATGTCTTTTTGAATTCGTTGTATACCCCTGGTTATTCTGGTTAAACCCGGATGGGGGAACGTGAGCGACTGTATTTACTATGAATCAGAGAGCATGTTATGAGCGCTGAACGTTTTAATCTGGTGTCGTTTACCGGCAAGATGAAAGTCCTCCATCTCAGCTGGATGGCATTTTTCATCACTTTTCTGGTGTGGTTTAACCATGCCCCCATGTTGCAGGCTATGGCGGCCAGCCTGGGTTTGCAGCCATCTGAAATCAAGACGTTATTGATTCTTAACGTGGCACTGACCATTCCGGCACGGGTTATTATCGGTATGCTGACCGATCGTTTTGGTCCTCGTATTGTATATTCGGCCTTGCTCGCGGTCTGTTCGATTCCCTGCTTTATGTTCGCCATGGCGGATGATTTTGCCCAGGCGGCCATTGCCCGTTTTTTGATGGGCTTTATCGGTGCCGGTTTTGTGATTGGTATTCGTATCGTCAGTGAGTGGTTCCCGGCTAATGAACTGGGCACGGCAGAAGGTATTTATGGGGGTTGGGGTAATTTTGGTTCCGCCGCCGCCGCTTTTTGTTTACCGGTGATTGCCTTGTGGTTTGGTGGTGACGATGGCTGGCGCTATGCGATTGGCCTGACTGGCTTGATAAGCTTGCTGTTCAGTTTTGTTTATTACCAAAATGTTACGGATACCCCTAAAGGCTCTACCTATTTTAAGCCCAAGCATCTGGGAGCAATGGAAGTCACCAGCAAGGGCGATTTCTTTTTGTTGCTGATTATGAAAATTCCAATGTATGCCGCGATGGCTTTACTGGCCTGGAAACTGTCGCCAGCCGGTGTGAGCATGCTGTCAGAAACCACGGTGCTGTTGTGCTATGTCGGCCTGGTTCTACTGTATATCTATGAGGTATCACACGTCTGGAAAGTGAACAAAACCGTGTTTACTGAAGAAGTGCCTGAACTGCACCGCTACGAGTTCAAGCAGGTGGCAGTACTTAACATTCTTTACTTCGCGACCTTTGGTTCCGAACTGGCTGTCGTGTCCATGTTGCCTTTGTTCTTTGCTGAAACCTTTGATCTGTCTCCTGTGGTGGCGGGTATGGTGGCGTCTGCCTATGCCTTTATGAACCTGATGTCGCGCCCTGGTGGCGGCTGGTTGTCAGACAAGTTCGGACGCAAGCCAACACTGCTGATTCTGACTGCTGGTCTGGCGGTGGGTTATCTGGTGATGGGTATGGTGGATAGCGAGTGGCCAGTATGGCTGGCAGTGGTGGCTGCGATGGTGTGCTCTTTCTTTGTGCAGTCGGGTGAAGGGGCGGTATTTGCCGTGGTGCCACTGATCAAACGCCGTTTGACCGGTCAGATTGCCGGTATGACCGGTGCGTATGGCAACGTCGGTGCAGTTACCTATCTGACGGTATTGTCTCTGGTTGAATACTCGACTTTCTTCTTGGTTATCGCAGGTACCGCAGTGATTGGTTTTATCGCACTGTTAGCGATGAAAGAACCCAAAGGCCATATGACAGAGGTGAACGAAGATGGCACGGTTGAAATGATCAGTGTGAATTGATTCTGGCATTCGATTTTGGGGGCTTGTTATTCTGTCGTCTTCAACTCCCCTTCTGATGACGGAAGCAGTTAGCCCCCTTTTTTATTATCCTGAAAGCACCCGGTTTACCGGGTGCTTTTTTATTGGTTTTCCAATGTATTTAGCAGATGAGAGGTGGTAGATGCCGACAAGTACACCGGCGACAACGCCATCTGACCGGCTGGATTTGCGTATTGGTGGTTGTTCCGACAAGGGCGTCAAACCGCAGAATCAGGATGCCTTTGCTGCCTGGCAGGCAGATTTGCCGGTCACCCGTTACAAGGGCGTGGGTATTTGCCTGGCCGATGGGGTTAGCAGCAGTGACAATGCCCAGCAGGCCAGTGTGACCAGTGTGACGCATTTTTTGCAGGACTATTACAGCACCCCGGAAAGTTGGGATGTCAAAAGTGCAGTCAGCAAGGTGATGTCATCGTTAAATGCCTGGCTGTTCCATCATGGCCAGCAAGCATCGGCACGCCATAACGGCTTGGTGACTACCTTCAGCGGGGTGATCGTCAAGTCATCAACGGCACATGTTTTTCATGTCGGTGACAGTCGTTTGTACCATTACTCTGATGGTTTCCTGGAGCAGGTTACTCGGGATCATGTGCAGCAAGGAGGACGCTATTTGTCCCGAGCGCTGGGTATGGATAGTCACCTCGAAGTGGACTATTTGCAGCGAGAACTGAAGGCGGGTGATGTGTTGTTGCTCACCTCGGATGGTGTCCATGGGCATTTGCCAACCGAAGCATTACGTGACTGGATTGCCGCTTTGCCACCAGAGGCCAGTCAATATCAACTGGAGCAAGCGTGTCAGCGGCTGATACAACAAGCGCTGGCGAACAAGAGCGAAGATAACCTTACCTGTGTTGTGGTGCAGATTGTCAGTCTGCCGCCAAAAGAACTGGGCGAGTTGACCCGAGAAGTCGGTTCCCGTGTTATTCCTCCCGTATTGGAACCCGGTCAGAAACTGGATCGTTACGATGTACTGAAGGTATTACACGCCAACAGCCGCAGTCACGTTTACCAGGTTCGGGATCGTTTTACGGCAAATTTGTTTGTACTCAAGGCTCCATCGATCAACTTCGAAGATGATGACCAGTATCTGGAATCCTTTGCCCGTGAACAATGGGTTGGCTGTCGTCTCGATCATCCCAATCTGATGAAAATGCTGCCGCAGCAAGAGAATAGCCGGTTTGTTTACCTGGTATCGGAATGGCTCGAGGGCGTCGACTTGCGGCAATGGAGTTACGATCACCCGGCGATGGATCTGGCCACGGCAAGAAACATGATCAAACCCGTGATTGCCGGTTTAAGGGCGTTGCAACGGCGGGGCATGGTGCATCGGGATATCAAGCCGGAAAATATTCTGGTGCAGCCGGATGAGCAGATCAAAATCATCGATTATGGCGCAGTTGCGGTAAAAGGTCTGACGGAGCTGAACTCTGGTGTGATTGATCAACGACCGGAAGGGGATATTCAATACATGGCCCCGGAATACTGGCTTGATGGCCTGGCGACAACGGCCAGTGATCAGTATTCATTGGCGGTAACCTTGTATCAGATGCTGTCTGGCGAGTTGCCTTATAACATCCCGTTACTGCATCGACGTGGCGCCAAATCGGCGACCGACTGGCATTATTCTTCCTTGCGAGAGCATCGTCCGGATTTACCGCTATGGCTTGATCTGGCTTTGAAAAAAGCCTGTCATCCGGTGGCCAGCCAACGTTATGGCAGCTTTTCAGAATTTGAAGCCGATTTATACAAACCGAATGAGCAGTTGTTGCGGGGTCATGAACGCAAACCGCTTATAGAAAGGGCGCCAACATCCTTCTGGCAGGTCAGTACCGGTGTGCTGATGCTATTGCTGTTATTGCAGTGGTGGTGGTTTCGATCGGGGAGCCTGTAACGCTGGAATGGGGTTACCCCACAAATATTGTGGGGTAACCCAGCCACTCGATAAATCGAGCGACTGTTTTACTCCGCTATGCTGTTCCGGGCTGCACCTTGTTATTTTTATTGATGTGCAGCCAAGAATTGGTGCAGGTTATGAGCTGTGATCAGAACTTGGTTTCGGCCCAGATCCACAGTTTGTCAGTATCTGCACCGGTGTCGCCTTTGCTATACATCGCAGATTTGATGCCGACGCTGGTGGTTTTGCCCACTTTTTTGGCAACCAGCAGGTCGAGTTCAGAACCCAAATCGGCGCCGCCGTCATCGGCACCAAACTCATGGTACATACCCAGCAATTTGTAGCCCTTGAACATACCAACGGCTTTCAGATAGGTATCGGTCAGACCAGAGGCAGGCGTTGACAAGAACTTGTCGGCCCAGCCGTTAAAGGCGTGCTTGGTCGCCAGAGAGGTTTGGAAACCGTAGGCACCATCGTCGCTGCCGAGTATTTCATGACCCACAAAGACTTTGGCAGCCGAGATTGCGGTACCCAGTTCCAGTGCCATGTAGGTGGCATCGTTATTGTCTGTAGACTGGGATGCGTAGGTAGCAGAGTAGATGAGGCTGCTGGCCTTGCCGTTGATACTGGCACCGATGGTGTCGTCTTTGGCATCGGTATCATCGTTCTTGAGGAAGTAACCGAAACCGGTCAGTTTCACCGCGTCGGATACTTTGTAAGAGACGTTCAGCAGGTGGTCAGTAACGTCCACTTCCTGAAACAGGATACCGTTGACTTGATCAAGGTAAGCGTAGGTCAGGGATAAATCGCCGGTTTTGTAATCCAGTTTGACGGCATCGTAGGTTTGTTCATTCTGGCGCCAGCCAACGTTACCCACAAAACGAGCGTTATCCAGAATGATACGCTGACGACCAACAACGGCCGCGAAGTCGTCCTTGGCGTAGCTGATCTGGGCACGGTTGATTTCGTTACCGGTTGGATCGGCTACCGGATCAAATCCTGGAGTCAGCGCGGCGTATTCATCCTGAAAGGCATGCACCATTTCATTTTCAATCAACACCTTGAAGCCGTTGTAAACACCGCTTTCATAACCAAGGCGTGAGCGCAGGGTGATGGCTTCGGCTGCTTTGGTACCGCCGTCGGTATCATTGGTTTCATAACGCAGACGGAAATCCGCCAGCATTTTGCCATCTTCAAGGGCTTCGGCAACGGATGCCTGGGCTATGCCGGTTTGAGTGGCAGCCAGAGTAATAGCAACGGCGAGTAAAGACTTATGGTACATGGAACGTTCTCCTTCATAGACGTCCGGAGGCTTTTTGCAGACCAGCCGATCCCTGTCCGGTGTTGGTGAACACCAGAAAGGAGGCGGAGGTTGCGCCCCTTGTTTGTGATATTAAATAGGGTGTTACGCTACTTTTTCGTTAGCGTCGGGTTTGCTCTTCTTTGCCGGGCTGATGTCTTCAACCTTCTTTTGTTTTTCGTACAGGAATTGCAGCACCTGATGTCGCAGGTGGTTATAACGGGGGTCATCGGCCAGCTCCAGACGGTTACGTGGCCGTTCCAGATCGATTTCCAGAATTTCGCCAATGGTCGCCGATGGGCCATTGGTCATCATCACGATCCGGTCCGACAGTAAAACGGCTTCGTCGACGTCGTGGGTGATCATGATGATGGTGTTATTCAGTTCCTTCTGAATGTCCATCAGGGAATCCTGCAGGTGGGCACGGGTCAGGGCGTCCAGCGCCCCGAACGGCTCGTCCATCAGCAAAATGTCGGGTTCCATCGCCAGCGCACGGGCAATACCGACCCGCTGCTTCATACCACCAGAAATTTCGTCCGGGCGTTTGTGCATGGCGTGGGTCATGTGCACCAGTTCAAGGTTGTGTTCAATCCAGGCACGCATTTCTGCTTTGGATTTTTTCCCCTTGAAGACGGTTTTGACGGCCAGCTCAACGTTTTGATAAGCAGTCAGCCACGGCAACAGAGAGTGGTTCTGGAACACAACAGCACGTTCAGGGCCTGGTTCGTTGACTTCACGGCCGTGCAGCATCACGCCGCCTTCAGTGGCTTGCAGCAAGCCCGCAACGATATTCAGTACGGTGGATTTGCCGCAGCCCGAGTGACCAATCAGGGAGATGTATTCACCCCGTTTGATTTTCAGATCCACGTCGATCAGGGCGCGGAATGAGCCTTTTGCGGTTGGAAATTCGATGCCAACGCGGCTGATGTCAAGGATAGCGCTCATAATAAATTCTCCGGTGTCGATTGACGTGACTTAGCGTACGTTGGCGGATTTGTCCCAGGACACTGCTTTTTGCAGGCTGAGCATGAGGCGGTCGAGGGCAAAACCAATCAGACCAATGGTGATAACAGCAACCATAATACGGCCGAGGGAGTCGGATGATCCGTTCTGGAACTCATCCCAGACGAACTTGCCGAGACCCGGGTTCTGGGCCAGCATTTCAGCTGCGATCAATACCATCCAGGCAATCCCCAGTGACAGGCGCAAGCCGGTGAACATCATCGGAATGGCCGATGGCAGTACAATCTTGGTGACATGGGTAATAAAGTTCAGACGCAGTACCTGGCTGACGTTTTGCAAATCCGGTGAGATAGAGGCAACACCGACGGAGGTATTCAGCAGGGTAGGCCACAGGGAACACAACATCACCGTGATCATGGAGTTGATAAACGACTTGGGTACGGTCGGATCATCAGAGACATACACAGCGCTGACAACCATGGTCACCAGTGGCAACCAGGCCAACGGCGATACCGGTTTGAATATCTGGATGATCGGGTTGAACGCGGCATTCAGTGTTGAGCTAAGACCGGTCAGAATGCCCAGTGGAATGGCGATAATCGATGCCAGAATAAAACCGGTCATGACGGTGATCAGGCTGGTTAGAATCTGATCGAAATAGGTGGCTTTACCTGTGTAATCACGAATTTTGGGTACGTAATCCGGGTCGTCCGCCATACGGGCTGCATTGCGTTCATCTTGGCGCTCATAAAAGGCCTCGGCTTTTTCGCGCTCTGCAAAATGTTCCGTGATCAGGCCTTTGCTTTGTTCGTAAACATCGGCCGGGCCAGGGAAATTACCCAGCGAGGTTTCGATATTGCTGGCCGCTCCGTGCCAGATCATCAAAAATACCAGGATACCTGCCAGCGGTACGCCAATGGCTTTGGCTATGATCTGGACATTCTGGCTTATGTTGTCGCCCTGTATGATTTTCACGATGGGCTCAAGCCACGGCAGGTTCGACAGTGCAATATTCATTTTTTATATCTCCGGGGTAGCGGGGTAGTTGCTGACTTTCGGGGAAACTTCCCCGCTATGTGTCGTGTGCCTGCCATCACTTGTGGCGTTGGCAGGCACACTGATCAGACCTATCTATGGATAGTTAGATAGTGTCGTCACCTTTCAGACCAATCTTGAATTTCTTCAAGTAGGCATTAGGTTCTTTGCCATCGTAGGTAATACCATCGATGAACTGGGTTTGTGGTGCCTTGAAGCCGTCTTCCTTGCCGAAGTCAGGGAAGTCAGCCGCTTTCAGTTTGCCTTCCTTGATCAGCTCTTTGGCAGCTGTGGCATAGATGTCAGGACGGTAGACTTTTTTGGCCACGTCCATATACCAGCTGTCTGGCTTCTCGTCGGCAATCTGACCCCAACGACGCATTTGGGTCAGGTACCAGATAGCATCGGAGTAGTACGGGTAGGTGGCGTTGTAACGGAAGAACACGTTGAAATCAGGCACGTCACGCTTGTCGCCTTTCTCGTATTCAAAGGTACCCGTCATGGAATTGGCGATAACGTCGTAATCGGCGCCGACATAGTCAGATTTGGAGAGAATTTTTACAGCTTCAGGACGGTTGGCGTTGTTATCTGCATCCAGCCAGGCTGCTGCACGGATCAGTGCCTTGACCACGGCTTTATGGGTAATCGGGTATTTTTCAGCCCATTGCTGGCTTACACCAAAGACTTTTTCAGGGTTGTTTTTCCAGATTTCGTAGTCGGTAATAACCGGTACACCGATACCTTTAAATACGGCTTGCTGGTTCCAGGGTTCGCCAACGCAGTAACCATAGATGGTGCCAGCTTCCATGGTGGATGGCATTTGTGGTGGCGGGGTGACAGAGAGCAGCGCATCGGCGTTGATTTTGCCGGAGGTATCGCCTTTGGCTGGTGCATAGTAGCCAGGGTGAATGCCGCCAGCCGCCAGCCAGTAACGCAGCTCATAGTTGTGTGTGGATACCGGGAATACCATACCCATGTTGAACGGCTTGCCTTCCGCCTTGTATTTATCAACGACCGGCTTCAGTGCATCTGCCTTGATCGGGTGAACTGGCTTACCATCGGCACCCATGGGCACGTAAGGCTTCATTTGCTTCCAGATGTCGTTGGAAACGGTAATGGCATTACCATTCAAATCCATGCTGAAAGCGGTGATGATGTCGGCCTTGGTACCAAAACCAATGGTGGCGCCGAGAGGCTGGCCTGCCAACATGTGTGCCCCGTCGAGCTGCCCATCAATCACGCGATCCAACAGTACTTTCCAGTTTGCTTGCGCTTCCAGAGTGACGTACAGACCTTCGTCTTCGAAGTAGCCTTTTTCATACGCAATGGCCAGGGGAGCCATATCCGTCAGCTTGATAAAGCCAAACTTGAGTTCTTCTTTTTCAGGGTACTCTTTCGCCAGCGCTGCAGGTGCACTAATTGTTACCAGACCAGTTGCCAGAATGGCGACGCTGGTCAGTAATTTCCGGCGCAGTTGGTTAATTCCTTGCATCATGCTTCCTCTCTCTGGAGCGGGTTTTTAAACAAAAAAAAGGCGCGACAACGATTAACGTTGTAGCGCCTTTGCTTGAATTCTGTGTTTTTAAATGAAGCCCGCCGTTGGGCTTATGTATGGACTGTTATTCAAACGCTGTGCCAAAAGTGTTTAATAAACCAGAAAAATGAACGAAACGGGCCAGAAAGCCCGAATGACGGGCATTGGGGTGGTTTAAAATCGATATCTTTTCCCTGGGTCGTGAGCGGCATGACGTCGTGACTGCACAATATGACAGCACAAATCTGGAACCCACCCCGGTTTGGGGCGTTTATTGACCGATGGCTACAGGGTCTGTTGTGGCTTTACGGAGGGGTGAGAGTGAGTGGATTACGAGGTGTCAGGGAAGCAAGGGTACTGATGGGATGTTACTGATGGGATGTTACTGATGGGGTGTCATACGGCCCAGGCAGCACCCGCATGCCAAACCAGTGGCATGCGGTTTTGTTTGGTCAATGACGATAGGTAAATGCTGTGGGTGCCATCACAACACCCTCTAGTTGCCATTCCTCGCTGTGGCCCAGCGACAGTTGGGTGCCGTCCGGCAGAGCGGGCAGTTGCAGTGCCTGGTGGTACAGATCGGTGCGGAAGCACTGGTTTACTACTTCTTCGCAGTCCAGCGCCGAGCTGACCCAGCCCCAGCGCTGCATCTGTTTCAGGAACCAGCCGCCATGTTCTTGCCATGGATAGTTGGCGAAAGAACGATGGAATACCAGCATATCCGGTTGTTGCTGTTCGGCTTCACCAGGTCGATAGACAAACTCGCCGACCAGCGCAGGCAGGGCTGCGGCAAGGGGGACATGAATGGTTTCAGCCAGTAATGTGCCTGCGGCGTTGCGATTCTCATCCAGCCAGACCGTCGCCTTGTCCAGTGCACGTACCAGCGCCAGAGTGGTATTGGGATGGGCGTTGGCCCACTCCTGAGTCAAGCCGAGTACCTTGTCTGGGGCACTGCGCCATAAGTCGGGGCCAGTCAGCAGGCATTCACCGACATTTTTCTGAATAGCCACTGAGTTCCAGGGCGCACCGGCACAAAATCCGTCGATGTGGGACAGCGACAGGTGATCTACCATCTGTGACGGTGGTAGAACGACCAGCGTGACGTCCTGATCCGGGTCAACACCTGAGGCTGCCAGCCAGTCACGCAGTAACAGATTATGAATGGAGTAAGGGTAAACGGTGGCAAACACCAGCGGTTGGTCGCCGCAAGAACGCCGTGTCTTGATAACCTGTTTTAATGCCTTGCCAGCAGCGACGGCGTCACCGGCTAGAACATACTCAGGAGAATTGGCGTCCAGTTGTTTACCTAACGATCGTGAGATGGTAAAGGCGTTGCCATTCAGGCCGAAGGCAAAGGGGGTCATCATGGCTTTTTTCAGGCCGCCAAGACCGAGATGGGTTGCCAACAGCATAGGGGCCAGCATCTGGGCACCATCGAGGTGACCGACCAGTACCTTGTCGCGAATATTGGCCCAGGATACTTCCTGTTGCAGCTCGACGTTAAGGCCCTCGGCCTCAAAATAGCCCTGGGTATCGGCAACCAGCAAGGGCAGGCTGTCGCTCAGAGGCATGTAGCCCAGTATCAGGTCGGATTTTTCCAGTTGGGTATCAGTGTCTGTCATAGTCAGGTTAACCGTTTAGCAAGTTCATCACCGAAATGATGTTTTTGGCGACATCGACCATACGTTGGCCACGATCCATAGCCATTTTGCGCATGGCGTGATACGCCTCTTCTTCCGACATGTTCTTTTGCTTCATCAACAAGGATTTGGCTTCGTCCAGCAAGCGTCGGTCAGCCAGCTGGTTTTTGGTTTTTTCCAGTTCACCACGTAATGCCTGAAACTCCCGGAAGCGGGCGACAGCGACATCCATGATCGACTTGACGCGGGCAGGATTGAGTCCGTCGACTACGTAGGCGCTGACACCCGCACGCACCGCTTTTTCAATGGTGGCGGGGTCGTCTTCATCGGAGAACATAATCACCGGTTTGGGGTTATGTTGGTTAAGCACGGTCATGTGCTCCAGCATGTCTCGGTCGGGGCTTTCGATGTCGATAATGATGACGTCTGGCTGGTGTTCCATCACTTTTTTCATCAGGCCTTGAGCACTGGCCAGACAGGCAACGACTTCGCAGCCGGCATCCGACAAGGCCTGCTGCAGGATCGCGGCACGAGGCGCCTGATCGTCGACAACCATGATTCGGGGTGTTGTGTTTTTCCCCGGTCTTTTTTGTGATTCACGGTGGGACATTATGTTGAGCTGTATCTCGGCAAGTTAGGAGTGCGATGGTAGCAGTTTTTGGCAGAATAGCAGCAGCGTATGGGAGCGACTGACCGTTGTCATGGACGCAGCTGCCAATGCCGGATTTATGTCATCTCCTTGCCGGTGCCGGGTTTTAAAACGGGATAGCAGGCAAGCTGGAGCCGGAATAAGGCATGTTTTCCCGCCTCACTGCCATGCTGGCCTCGTGTCGACAGGGTTAATGACGATATTATGGTCAATTTCCGACTATTTAACTGGGTTATTCTTCAGTCCTGGCCCGAATTTTGGGAGAATAGCCGCTCTTTGGCGTCCGCCAGTCCGTGTATACAAGAGCTTGAATTTTATGTCGCAGTCCAACCAGCAGCCGGTCACCACCGAGGTACCGCATCTGTTTTCGCATTTCCCCTATTGGGCCGAATGTTTCGGCACCGCACCGTTTTTACCAACGTCGCGAGAGGAAATGGATCAGCTGGGCTGGGACAGCTGCGACATTATTGTCGTGTGCGGCGATGCTTACGTGGATCATCCCAGCTTCGGTATGGCCGTCATTGGGCGCTTGCTGGAAAGCCAGGGTTTTCGTGTTGGTATGATATGTCAGCCGGACTGGAACAATCCGGACGACTTTACCCGACTGGGCAAGCCGAATTTCTACTTCGGCGTGTCGGCGGGCAATATGGACTCGCTGATCAATCGTTATACCGCCGACCTCAAGGTTCGCTCGGAAGATGCCTATACCCCCGGCGGTGAACCTGGCAAGCGCCCGGATCGGGCGGTGATTGTTTATTCCCAGAAAATACGTGAAGTTTACAAAGACGTCCCGATTGTTATTGGTGGTATCGAAGCCAGTTTACGCCGTATTGCCCAGTATGATTACTGGAGCGATCAGGTGCGGCGCTCGGTACTGATTGACTCCGGCGCTGACATTCTGCTTTACGGCAACGCCGAACGAGCGCTGGTGGAACTGACCCACAAGCTGGCCGAGGGCCGCGACATCAAGGATATTATCGACCTGCGCGGCACCGCGATTCTGCGTGATGCGCCACCGCAAGGCTGGACAGAAATCGACTCTACCCGTATTGACTGGCCGGGGAAGATCGACGTCATTGCCAACCCGTACGAAATGAAAGAAGCCAACAGTGAAAGCTGTGCCTCGGATCAGCAAGCCGCTGAAGCGGGTATTGAGGCCGGTGCGGACGCGGATGTCATGCCGATTAAAATTATACCCATGCCATTGCAGCGCAAGGTCGAACACGACAACAGTCGCACCTATATTCGTTTACCCTCATTCGACAAGGTACGTAACGACAGTGCTCTTTATGCTCATGCCTCACGGGTGTTACATCAGGAATCCAACCCCTACAACGCTCACCCCTTGATGCAAAAGCACGGCAGCCAGGAAGTATGGGTCAATCCGCCCCCAATCCCGCTGGAAACCGATGAAATGGATGCTGTCTTTGCGTTGCCGTATCAGCGTATTCCTCACCCGGCGTATGGTGAAGCGCGTATTCCCGCCTATGATATGATCCGTTTCTCGGTGAACATCATGCGTGGCTGCTTTGGTGGCTGCACTTTCTGCTCTATTACCGAGCACGAAGGCCGCATTATTCAGAGTCGCTCCCAGGAAAGCATCATTCATGAGATTGAGGAAATCCGTGACAAGGTGCCAGGATTTACCGGCACCGTCTCCGATCTCGGTGGCCCAACCGCTAATATGTACATGCTCAAGTGCAAGAGCGAGACGATTCTGAAAAATTGCCGTCGCCTGTCATGCGTGCATCCGGGAATTTGTAAAAACCTCGAAACCAGCCATAAACCGACCACCGAACTGTACCGTGCCGCTCGTGCCTTGCCGGGGATCAAGCGTATTGCCATTGCCTCTGGTCTGCGTTACGACCTCGCTGTGGAAGACCCGGAATACGTCCGCGAACTGGTGACTCATCATGTCGGTGGCCTGTTAAAAATTGCTCCGGAGCACACCGAAAAAAACGTCCTCAATAAAATGATGAAACCGGGGATGGGTACCTACGACAATTTCAAACGTATGTTCGACAAGTTTTCGAAGGAAGCGGGTAAGGAGCAGTACCTGGTGCCGTACTTTATTGCTGCGCATCCGGGTACCGAAAACGAAGATATGATGAATCTGGCCCGCTGGCTCAAGAGCCAGAAAATGCGCGTTGACCAGGTACAGACCTTCTATCCGTCACCGATGTCACTGGCCACTGCCATGTACCATTCTGAGCGCAATCCGTTGCAACGGATGAGTTATAAAACGGCAAAAATGACCATTCCCCGTGATATTGAACAGCGTCGGCTGCAAAAAGCCTTCCTGCGCTACCATGACGAACGTAACTGGCCGATGTTGCGTGAAGAACTCAAGCGTATGGGTCGCCACGACCTGATTGGCAAAGGCCCCAATGCCCTGATCCCGGCGGAAGATGCGCCGGCAGGAGGGCGTCAGCGTCCGGGCTATCAGGCCAAAGGCCGAGGAGTGCAGGGCAAGGTGGCCAAGCAGCAGTCGGTCGCCCAAAAAGCCGAAGCAGCCAGTAAACCGCGTACTCAAGGTAGTGTGCTAAGCAAGGGCACGACAGGCAACAGTGGCGGAAAAAATACCGGCAAGGCGCAATTACCGAAACGCGTTCGAAAATTGAAGTAATCATTTTGCCTCGTTCCCAAACAGAGTATGGGAACGAGGCAAAATGACGTGTGATGGTTGTAACCGACCGACGTAGGGCCCGGCTCCGTCCGTGGCCTAGAGCTACATGCCTGGATCTACAGGCCTGTTTGCAAAACCGCATCAATATCACTGGCGCTGTGGCGTTCTTTCAAATACTCGTGCGGTTCGCCCCAGCTGCGATTGATAATACGGCCGCGTGTAACTGCCGGGCGTTCGTCGATGGCTTTGGCCCAGCGCATAACGTGGGTATAACTTTCTGCCTCAATAAACGCCGCTGCGTCGTACAGCCGTCCCAGTATCAGTGCGCCATACCAGGGCCAGATGGCGATATCCGCAATGCTGTATTCGTCGCCACACATAAAGGCGTGATCTGCCAGGTGTTGATCCAGTACGTCCAGCTGACGTTTGACTTCCATGGTGAAACGGTTGATCGGGTATTCGAATTTTTCAGGTGCGTAAGCATAAAAATGACCGAAGCCACCTCCCAGTATCGGTGCGCTGGCCATTTGCCAGAACAGCCAGTTAAAACACTCGGCTCGACCGGCGGCGTCTGCTGGGATAAAGGCATCAAATTTTTCTGCCAGATACATCAGGATGGAACCAGATTCAAAAACTCGTTGGGGCGGGTTAACGCTGTAATCCATCAGCGCCGGAATCTTCGAATTCGGGTTCACCGTAACAAAACCGGAGCCGAACTGGTCGCCGTCAATAATCTGGATCAACCAGGCATCGTATTCTGCAGCGGTTTTACCCAGCACCAATAATTCCTCCAGCAGAATAGTGACCTTGATGCCGTTGGGAGTGCCCATTGAATAGAGTTGCAACGGGTGTTCACCCAGGGGTAACTCCTTGTCGTGGGTAGCACCGGCAATCGGGCGATTGATACTGGCAAACTTGCCGCCGTTACCCGGTTCCCAGCGCCATACACTGGGGGGCGTATAGGTGTTATTGCTCATAATCGGTCTCCATTGTCAGGGCAGAGGAAAAACGTCAGTGGTGGTGATTGATGTCCATATGCAGTGTACGAAGTTGGCGAGCTTTGATCGTGCTGCTTTCTGGCACGATGAGTTGCAATTGAGTTGATTCATATCCTTGTGGTGGCCTGGTGCCAGCGTAATCTGAATAACAACTGAAAACAGCGACTGGCCAACGAACGATATAAAGGAGGCTGTTATGACTCATAAACACCATGGTTTGTCGATTGGTATCAACCGCGTCAACGAGCGGTTTTTTGTCTCACTCAAGGCACAAGGAACCCTGACCCACCGAGATTATGAAACCATCACACCGATGCTGGATACGGCCCTGGCCGCAGTGAATGATCCCACCATTCGGATCATGATTGACGGTTCTGAATTTGAAGGCTGGGAGCTGCAGGCGGCATGGGATGATCTCAAACTGGGACTGAAACACGGCTCGGAAATTGAACGGATTGCCATCTATGGCAATAGCCAATGGCAGCACTGGGTGGCCAGAATTGCCAGCTGGTTTATCGCCGGAGAAGTACGCTTTTTTGATAACTATATCGATGCACTGGACTGGCTTTGTGATAACAAAGCAGATGCAGCCAATCAATAACCCTTGATAAGGTGGTGTCGCTACTTGATTTGGAGATGGGTTGCAGTGCACAGCCCATCGGTTGTGCGTTTGATCAGTGCTGCAGCACTTGGCTGAGGAACAGCTGCAAACGGTCGGTTTCAGGGCGTTCGAAGAATTCGACTGGTGTGTTTTCCTCAACGATTTCGCCACCGTCCATAAAGATCACCCGATCGGCGACTTTTTTGGCAAAGCCCATTTCGTGGGTGACGCAGATCATGGTCATGCCTTCGTCCGCCAGTTCGACCATCACGTCGAGGACTTCCTTGACCATTTCCGGGTCGAGGGCAGAAGTGGGTTCGTCGAACAGCATGATTTGGGGTGCCATGCAGAGCGAGCGGGCAATCGCAACACGCTGCTGCTGGCCACCCGACAATTGGCCGGGATATTTCAGTGCCTGTTCCGCAATCTTGACCCGTTCCAGATAGTTCATGGCCATGGCTTCAGCCTCTGCCTTGGGCTTTTTTTGCACCCAGATTGGCCCAAGGGTGAGGTTTTCCAGAATGGTCAGATGAGGGAACAGGTTGAAATGCTGGAACACCATGCCGACGTCGCGGCGGATGGCTTCGATATTTTTGATATCGTCAATCATCTCTATGCTGTTGACGATCAGTGAACCGCGCTGAAATTCTTCCAGTCGGTTAATACAGCGAATCATGGTCGATTTACCGGAACCGGATGGGCCACAAACGACGATTCGTTCGCCTTTTTTGACCGTCAGGTTAATGTCTTTGAGGACGTGAAAATCGCCATACCATTTATTCAGATTAGTGATGGTGATGACGTCGTCCGGCGACGGGGCTGGCCGTTGGCTTGTGCCCTGAGAGACGTTGCTGTGGTTGTGGGTACTCATCGCTTGGTTTCCGTAAGTCAGGACTGGTGGTTGGTATCGAGTTTACGTTCGATGCGGGTGGCGACCATCGACATACTGAAACAGCATATCCAGTACACCAGCGCGACAAACAGATAGGCTTCGGTTGAAAAGCCACCCAGCCAGCTGGAATTGGTGAGGGCATTCTGGGCGGTACTGAGGACTTCAAAAATACCGATAATCATCAGGAAGGTGGTGTTTTTGAACAGCATGACCGCAGTAGCCAGAATATTTGGCATGGATATCTTGATCACCTGCGGCAAGATCACCAACAGCGTGGTTTGCCAGTAACTCAGGCCAATGACGGCAGCGGCTTCATATTGCCCAGACGGAATCGCCTGAAAACCGCCCCGATACACTTCTGCCATATACCCCGCCATAAACAGGGTCAGCACGATCCAGACACGCAGCAGCTTGTCGACATTGGTGCCTTCCGGGAAGAACAGTGGCAACATCACCGAGCCCATAAAAAACAGCGCCAGTACCGGAACACCACGGAAAAATTCGATCAAGATCACACAAATACTGCGTGCCATTGGCATCTGCGAGCGGCGTCCGAGTGCCCATAAAAAGCCCAGCGGCATGCCGAGAATAATGCTGGCAGATGCCAGAAACAGGTTTAATGAAAAGCCGCCCCAATAGGCAGTACTGACGTATTCCAGCCCGAGCAGACGACCATCCAGAAGGATAATGGCCATAAACGGGAACGCCAGCAGCAACAGGATATCGACCTTGTTACGCAGCTGGCGTGGCAGCCAATAGGGCGACGATAACACCGCTGCCAGCAGTATCAGACTGAGGTTGACCCGCCACAGGCTGGCATCCGGGTAGCTGCCATATACCAGCGGTTGCAACCAGACCTTGATAAATACCCAGCAAGCGCCATCGCCGGTACAGGCTGCCTGGGTCTGACCACTGAGGTTGGCAGAGATAAACAGCCAGTCGACCAACGGCGGTATGGCCCAGGCCAACAGTGCCAGCAGGGTTATCGAGACCAGCGTATTCAGCGGTGACGAAAACAGATTGGTTTTTAGCCAGGCACGTTTGCCAACGCTATCAATCGGCGCTGGCAGAGCGGGTTTGGGGTGAAAAATGCGGCCATCAGCAGGCGTTGGTATGGCTGCCGTTGGCATTGTGGTACGGGAGGGTTCGACCGGATGGCTCATGGTTATTTCCTCTCTGCCAGGCTGACTTTGTGGTTGAACCAGTTCATCACGAAGGAAATGGTCATGTTGATGATGAAGAACACGGTCAGGGTCATAAAGACAATTTCAATGGCCTGGCCGGTCTGGTTCAGCGTAGTGCCGACAAATACCGTAAACAGGTCGGGATAACCGATGGCGGTCGCCAGAGTCGAGTTTTTCACCAGTGACTGATATTCGCTGTTGAGCATGGGCACAATCACCCGCATGGCTTGCGGTACGACAATCAGCTTCATGATCTGGCTGTCTTTCAGGCCGATGCTGCGGGCGGCTTCGGTCTGGCCGTGGGGAACGGCCTGTATGCCAGCCCGTACGGCTTCGGCAATAAACGCACCGGTATAGATGCTCAGCGCCAGCGCCAGCGCCATCAGTTCCGGGATGATGGTGATGCCGCCACGGAAGTTAAAGCCTTTTAATTCCGGATATTCCAGTGCGAAAGGAATGCCGGTTACCAGAGTCGCCAGCAGTGGTAAACCGATCAGTAACGCCAGTGACAGCCGCACTACGGGCAGTTGCACCCCTTGCAGTTCCTGCTTGCGTTTGGCCCAACGCTGCAGCGCAAAGATGCCAATAATAGCAGCAGCAACAGCGCCGTAAACCAGACCCGAACCGGGTTCACCGATCAGTTTCGGCAGGTAAAGACCACGAATATTAAGGAAAAAGGCTTCTCCCAGACTGAAGCTGTTCCGTGCACTTGGCAGCGCGGCCAACACGGCGAAGTACCAGAAGAAAATTTGTAATAACAGGGGAATATTGCGGAATATTTCGACGTACACCACCGACAGACGCTGTACCAGCCAGTTGTTGGAAAAGTAGGCAACGCCCATGACAAAGCCGATCAGAGTGGACAGTACAATGCCAATCGCACCCACCAATAAGGTATTCAGCAGGCCGACGATAAAAGTATCGAGATAGGTATGGGTGGCGTCGTAGTCCACCAGAGCCATCAGAATATCAAACCCGGCAGTGGTACTGAGGAAGTCGAAGCCGGTCTTGATGCCGCGGGCTTCCATATTAGCCAGGGTATTACTGATAATCAGAAAAACAAGGTAGCCAATCCCGGCTACCAGAAGCAACTGGTAAAACAGGGCGCGGACATGGGGATTGTTATAAAACGCGGGAGCCGAGCCCGCAGGCGGGGTGGGGGGCGTACCGTTGGTCATAGGGCTCTCTCTGTATCCGGTAAAACACATTCACCCGCCATCAGGCGGGTGAATGTCATCAAGGCGATCAACGAATCGGGTTGGAATACATGATGCCGCCTTTATTCCACTGGGCGTTCAGACCCCGGGCGATCTTCAGGGGGGAGCCGGAACCGACATTACGTTCGAAGACCTCACTGTAGTTACCGACCTGAGAAACAATATTGTTGGCCCAGTCGGCGCTGAGGCCGAGTTTGGAGCCTGCGTCACCGTCGCTGCCGAGCAGACGTTTCTGTTCCGGGGTGCCGGACTTGGCGGCAGTGGCTGCGGTGGCGCTGCTGATGCCGAGGTATTCAGCTTCGATGATCGCCGCCAGCGACCATTTGACGATATTAAACCAGGCGTCGTCGCCCTGACGCACCACCGGGCCTAGTGGCTCTTTGGAAATCACTTCTGGTAATACCATCGCGTTTTCCGGCTTTTGCAGACCAATACGCAAGGCATAAAGCTGGGATTGGTCAGACGTCAGGACGTCGCAGCGACCGCTTTCAAAACCGGCACGGGTCTGGTCAGAGGTATCAAAGGTAATGGCGGTGTATTCCATACCGTGGGCGCGGAAATAATCGGCCAGATTCAGCTCTGTTGTTGTCCCTGCCTGGATGCACACGGTAGCGCCGTCGAGGTCGTTAACGCTGCTGACGCCGAGGTTCTTCGACACCATAAAACCCTGGCCATCGTAGTAGTTCACACCCACAAAGTTCAGGCCCAGAGAGGCATCACGAGTCAGGGTCCAGGTGGTATTGCGCGATAGCATATCGACTTCGCCAGATTGCAGAGCGGTAAAACGCTCCTTGGCGGTCAGAGGTTTGTACTGCACCTTGCTGGCATCACCCAATACGGCCGCAGCAACGGCACGACAGACATCAACATCAATACCAGACCAGTTACCTTTTTCATCTTTTTGCGAGAAGCCGGCCAGTCCGGTGCTGACACCACAGGACACCGCGCCACGTTTCTGGACATCCTCCAGCGTGCCTGCCTGCGCGGTTATGGAAAGACCGAGTACGAGGCCTGTTGCCGCCATCGTCACCTGTTTCAACATAGTGTGTGCTCCCTGTTTGAGTCGTCGAGTAATAAAAGAGTGTGCTCGCTCGGCACATTCATTCAATTTGGGTGCCAATGAACTGTCAATGAACAGCCATTGACCCGTGTATGCACTGAAATTGCTCATGGCCACACTCTATCAGCTTCGTGGCAGTGTCGGAAAAATTTCAATCGTCCAGACAGAACAGGATGTCTGGACGAAGGCCGCAAACATGGAAAGTTTTGCATTAATATAGTGCTATTTTGCCGATTAATGCTCTTTTTTTGAGCAAAAGGCAGTTTGCTGTGATGAGCAAGAGATCGTTAGGAGGCCCTTGGGGGCGAATAAAGATTTTGGGTGATGGTTTTGGGCTATGATCTTGCAGCGGCAGGCGGACAATCGCTCGCTGCGACAGGCTGCGAGCCTGGAAAAACGGCTAATCAGCTGATCTTGCCAGTGACCCGTACACGCTTGCCGCCTACTTCAAGCGGGGCTTTTGTCGCTTCGGCGGCGGCTTTGATTTGGCCATCAATAATATTTTTCAGGGCAATCAAAATGCCCATGGCCATAAAGGCACCGGGTGGCAAAATTGCAAAAAGGAAATCGGGATAGTTGCTGAACAGCTCGATTTTCCAGTTGACGGCTGATGGGCCAAACAGCAACTGCATGTTCGAGAAGAGTACTCCCTGGCCCAGTATTTCGCGCATCGCACCAAGGATAATCAGCACGGTGGTGAACCCCAGAGCCATCATAAAACCGTCGACAATGGAGGGGATTACCGGGTTTTTGCAGGCAAAGGCATCGGCCCGTCCGAGAATCGCGCAGTTGGTGACGATTAACGGGATAAAAATACCCAATACCTGATACAACTCGTAAGTGAACGCTTGCATCACCAGTTCAGCCACGGTGGTAAACGAGGCGATAATCATCACAAACGCGGGTAACCGCACGGCGTCCGGGACGTGGTTGCGAATCAGGGATACCGCAAAGTTGGAGCCGACCAGTACCATCATGGTGGCCAGGCCAAGACCGAGAGCATTCACCACTGAACCGGTGACGGCCAGCAGCGGACAGAGGCCGAGCAGCTGAACCAGTGCCGGATTGTTGTTCCACAAGCCATCAAGGGAGATTTCCCGTAGTGATTTGGTTGCCATGTCAGTTGTTCTCCACGCGGCTGGCGGGCGCTGCGAGCGGGTAGCTCAGCAGTTGGGTTTTGTGTTGTTCAAAAAAACGCAGGGCGTGTTTGACCGCCGCAACGACGGCTCGCGGGGTGATCGTCGCTCCGGTGAACTGGTCAAAACTGCCGCCGTCTTTTTTCACGGCCCAGGCGTTTTCACCAGGAGATGCCAGCGACTTGCCGTTGAATTCCATCACCCATCGGGATTTTTTCAGATCGATCTTGTCACCCAGTCCGGGGGTTTCGCGGTGGCTGATGACACGTACTCCGGCGATACTGCCGTCGGCGTGAATCCCCACCAGCAGACCCATTTCCATGGTGTAACCGTCGGGTGCTACCACCGGCAGGATCACCGTATCGACTTGGCCATGGCGGCGCGCCAGATGGATAGTGGCATCGTCGGGGAGCGGCCCCAGTAACTGCTGGTTAAAGCGTTCATCGACGGGAATGACATCGGCTAGCAGGTCGTTGTCGTATTGGTTTGCCGGGACGATTTCGTTCAATGCCCGTGATTGGGCCAAGCGCATGTTATGGGCAATACGATCCGCAGTACCTACTTGCGCGACGGCAATGGCCCCGGCTGTGACAATGGCAAACAGGCCCAGACCGATGGCGTTACGCTGAATGGAAGCAAGTAGTTCCTGCATTATTTAGCCTCCGGCTTTTTGGGGCCTCGGTTGTTGAGGCCGCGATTGGCTTTGGTATGACCATAAGTGCGTGGCTGAGTGTAGGCGTCAATAAAGGGAGCGGCGAAGTTCATCAGTAACACGGCAAAGGCCACCGCATCCGGGTAGGACCCCCAGCTGCGAATAACATAGAGCAAAATACCGATACCGGCGCCATAGATCAGTTTGCCCAGCGGAGTGGTCGCAGCGGATACCGGGTCGGTGGCAATAAAAAAAGCCCCCAGCATGGTCGCGCCACTGAGTAGATGCAGCGATGTCGGGGTGTACATGTCGGCATCCCAGCCCAGGGTCAGCGAGCACAGTGACAGTCCAGCGAGCATCGCGACAGGAATATGCCAGGTGATAATACGTTGCCATATAAGTACCAGCCCTCCGGCCATAAAGGCCAGGTTGACCCATTCCCAGCCACCGTTAAGCCAGCCATTAAACGTTGATTCTGTCAGCACTTCGACGGCGGTTTTGTTGCTGATCAGATGTTTGTAAGCATCCAGAGGCGTGGCCCCGGTGAAAGCGTCGGCACTGCCACCGGCACCGGTAAAAATGATCGACAGGGCATCGCTCAATCCGGCAGTGGAACCCCCCATTTGGCTGGACACTGCCCAGTTAGTGGTCATTTGTACCGGAAAGGAAATTAATACCAGCGCGTACCCAATCATGGCCGGGTTAAACGGGTTATTACCCATTCCACCGTACAGTTGTTTGGCAAATACAATCGCAAAAGCAGTGGCCACCAGCGTGATCCACCAGGGCGCCAGTGGCGGCAAGGCCAGACCGATCAGTACACCGGTCAGCAACGCACTGTTGTCTTTCAGGAAGAACATCACCGGGCGCTGACGAATACTCAGTACCAGGGCTTCGGTCGCCATCGCAACCAGTGCGGCCAGTACCACGTTGATCAGGTTGCCAAATCCGAACAGGCCGGTCATGACGGCCAGCCCCGGTAAGGTGGCCAGGGTGACCGTCAGCATCACCTTGCGGGTGCTGTTGTGACCGTGTGCGTGAGGGGAAGAAAGGGTGATCAACGCCATTACAGGGTTCCGCTTGTGGTGGTTGCCCCGGATAGCTGTTCCAGCTCATCCAGTTGTCGGGTCAGGGCGTCTAATTTGTCGTGTTGTTTGTTGACGCCCAACGTCAGGGCATCAACCGTATCCTGGTCTTGCTCCCTGGCCATCGTCAGTCGTTCCTGAGCCTTGTTGAGGCGGTCTTGTGTCGCCAGTATTTTTTTCCGCAGCGCTTCGATATCGGCCTGTGTATTGTTTACCGATTCTGAGGTTGCCGGTTCTGGTGTTACGGGTTTTGGTTTTAACGGGTTTGCTGCCGCTTGCCAGGCTGCTTTGGCCTCGTCGACCCGCAGCTGTTGTTTGGTGATGCCGGTTTCCAGCGCAGCCACCGTATCCAGTCCCTGGGTCTTGGCTTCTTCCAGACGTTTGAGAGCGGTGTCGAGACGCGCCTGGGCCGTTTCCCATTTGCGTTGCAGTCGTTCCGGGCTGTTGGGGTCACCTTTGTCGGGGCCGGTTACTGTATCGTTTGCAGCACTGGCTGCCGACTGTGCCTTGAGGGCTTTTTTCTCGGTCGCAATGTCTTTGGCCAGGTCTTTCATCCGGGTCTGGGTTTTGACCAGGGCACTTTCCAGGGCGTCGACCTTGGCTTGCTGATCTTCATTACCCGCCGCCAGCGCCTGCTGCGCTGCCGCCAGTTTTTCCTTGGTTTTACTGATCGCGGTTTGGCTAGCGCTCAGCTGTTTTTGCAGTTTTTCCAATGCCGGAGAACCCAGTGCAGCGGTGCTGGCGGTGGGAGCCGGTGTCGCAGTCGTTTGGGCAGCGGCCGATTCAGCGGCGGCTTTTTTATCGGCAGCTGCCTGGGCAGCCGCTTCGGCGCGAGCTTTACGCTTGGCTTCTTTTTCGGCTGCTTCGCGTTCCTGGCGAGCCAGGCGGCGCTCGAAGCGTTCGCGAGCACGTTCGGATTTTTCTTGCGCGGCACGTTCTTCGCGGATCGCACCTTTGGCATGACGATAGTACTGCACCAGCGGAATCTGACTGGGGCAAACGTAGGAACAGGCACCGCATTCAATACAATCGAACAGGTTGTGTTGCTCGGCCTTGTCGAATTCTTCCGCCTTACTGAACCAGTACAGTTGCTGTGGCAGTAATTGCGCCGGGCAAGCAACGGTGCACATGCCGCAACGAATGCAGGCCATGGCGGCTTCGTTGAGTGGCATTTCGCGGCTGCTGGGGGCCAGCAGGCAATTGCTGGTTTTGACAACGGGTAACGAATCATCCGGCAAGGTAAAGCCCATCATTGGGCCACCCATGATGATACGTTCCTGCTGTTGGGCTGTGTAGCCAGACAACGCCAGCAGGTGCGACACCGGAGTACCCAGGGCCACTTCCCAGTTGCCGGGTTCTTTAATGGCGTCACCAGTGACGGTGGTAATACGGCTGATCAGCGGCTCGCCATGATAGATCGCCCGGTAAATCGCGCTGGCGGTGCCGACGTTCTGACAAACGATACCCAGGTTGGCCGGAATACCACCGGCGGGGACTTCCGCGCCGGTCAGAATCTGGATCAGCTGCTTTTCGCCGCCGGACGGGTATTTGGTGGGGATGGCAACGACGTCGATGTGATGTTGCTCGTTAAGCGCTGTGTTGGCGGCATTCAGGGCAGCAATGGCTTCGGGTTTGTTGTCTTCAACGCCGATCAGGCAGCGTCTGGCACCCAGAATATGCAGCAGCACCTGAGCACCACGAATCACTTCGTCTGCGCGCTCGCGCATCAGCATGTCATCGGCGGTGATATAGGGCTCACATTCCGCGCCGTTGAGAATCAGGGTGTTGATCGGGCTGTTGCCG
This sequence comes from Oceanobacter antarcticus, assembly GCF_044962685.1. Lineage (NCBI taxonomy): Bacteria > Pseudomonadati > Pseudomonadota > Gammaproteobacteria > Oceanospirillales > Oceanospirillaceae > Oceanobacter > Oceanobacter antarcticus. Next base: position 74,569 of record NZ_JBBKTX010000015.1, on the reverse strand, counting down.
TTGTCATCGTGTTTGACGGCGAGTTTCACCGCAGTCGGAAAACCTGCGCCACCCATACCGGCAATACCGCAGTCGCGAATACGGCTCACCAGTGCGGCGGGATCCAGATCGACCAGATCGGTCAGCCCCAGCTCATCAAACAGACTCTGATGTTCGATCCATTCGTCCTGACCATCGGGCTGAATAACAATACAAGGAGCGGTCAGACCCGAGGCATGGGGAACCTGACGGTCTTCAATGGCAACAAGAGTGCCAGAGGTTGGAGCATGCAACGGTACGCTGACAAAGCCCTGGGCGTTGGCGATTGCTTGGCCTTTGAGCACGCGTTCACCGACAGCAACACAAGGCACTGCAGGTGCACCAATATGCTGGCCTAATGGCAGCGTCAGCAGTGCTGCCATTGGCGCGCTACGAATCGCACGTTGGGTACTTTGCTGCTTGTGTTCAGCCGGATGAATGCCCCCATCAAAGCTGTGCAGCTGAATCATATGGGTCATGCGGCCTGCCCCTTGTCACTGTCGTTACTGAGGGTAGGGGCCAGACCAGGATTGCGATCGGTAATAATCAGCTCGGCAGCGGGTGCTTGCCAGTACCAGGTAGTCGTGGTTGGCGTAACAGGCACCATATCAATGCAGTCGACCGGGCAGGGCTCAACACATAAATCACAGCCGGTACATTCATTGGCCACGACGGTATGCATTTGTTTGGCAGCACCGATAATGGCATCGACCGGGCAGGCCTGAATGCACTTGGTACAGCCAATGCACTCGTCTTCGCGGATAACCGCGACCGTCGGCAGGGTTTTTTCGGCACCGTGTTCGGCATCCAGTGGCTCTGGCTCAACACCGAGTAACTCCGCCAGTGATTGAATCGTGCCTTCGCCGCCGGGTGGGCATTTGTTGATTTTTTCGCCATTGGCGATGGCTTCCGCGTAAGGCTTGCAACCAGGGTAGCTGCACTGGCCGCACTGGGTCTGGGGTAACAGGTCATTAATTTGATCAACGATGGGGTTGCCTTCTACCTTGAAGCGTACGGCAGCAAAGCCGAGCACGGCACCAAAGATCAGGGCCAAAATTGCCAGTACAGCAATCGCGATTACAACAGTACTCATAAATAGCTTCCGTTCGTCCCGGTTAAATACTGACCAGGCCGGTAAAGCCCATAAATGCCAGCGACATCAAGCCCGCAGTGACCATGGCAATGGCAGAGCCCTGGAATGGTTTTGGTACATCGGCGGCAGCAATACGTTCGCGCATGGCGGCAAATAACACCATCACCAACGAGAAGCCAACGGCAGCACCAAAACCATAAAGAATGGATTCCACCAGGCTGTTATCGCGTTTGATGTTCAGTAACGCCACGCCCAATACGGCGCAGTTGGTGGTGATCAGCGGCAGGAATATACCCAAAACCCGATACAGCAGTGGGCTGGTTTTCCGAATAGCCAATTCGGTAAAACCGACAACCACGGCAATCACCATAATGAAACTGATGGTTTTCAGGTACACCAGCTCTAGTGGCACCAACAAGAAGGTGTACACCAGATAGCTGCATAGTGATGCCAGAGTCAGCACAAAGGTGGTGGCAGCCCCCATACCAATGGCGGTTTCCAGCTTGTTGGAAACCCCCATAAAGGGGCACAGGCCGAGAAACTGAACCAGCACAAAGTTGTTCACCAGAATGGTGCTTACCAGAATCAGCAAATACTCGGTCATGCAGTGCTCCGCAAATGCAGCAGTTTTGTTGCTGTGCTGTGGCTGAAAAGTAGCCCGGTTGAAAATCAGGGGGCGCATTATCCCAAACTTCTGTTATTTCCCTCAAGCATGTAAAGGGGAAGTTTTAAGTTGTTTTAGGAATAACCTTAGAGGCCATGATCACTTCCGGGCGTAAGGATGACGTTATAAACCAAACACTTGGTCACTGTTCCTGTGGCGTTGCGTATTGCAGCCATGAGTCAACACTGGGCTAATAACAGTCCGCGTCAGCCTAGCGCAGAGTCAATAATCGTTGGGTGTCGTGGGTCAAGGTGCAGGTCTGTACAGTTATAATGGAATATTCATTTGGGAATCGATGTTATTTGGCGGTGGAATTATCGGCTGAATTGTCCGCAATGGCGAGGAGGTTGTTGAGAGCTCAGTCGCTGATGCCAGTATGTTACTCACCCTGAATTACAATGTGGTATTTAAATTGTCATTAAATAGTCATCAAATTTTAAAGCAATAAGCTGACCAAAGAGTCAGTGTGAGGAGAGAGGCGTTGAGCAAGGGATATTCGATTGAGACACAACAGCAGCTACTGGCATTAGCGCTGAAGTTTGAGATCGTTGCGGGTCATCCGGTGAAATGGCGTAATAATTCATCCGGGGTGGATGCGATGCTGGAGTACGGCTTGTCTTGTGATCACCCGGAGTTACGGGCGCTGGCGCAACAAGTGCTGGTGCTGCTGCCAGCAGAAGATCGTCAGCGACTGGTCGCACTCGGTGTCCGTGCGGCCATCGAAGCGACTTCGACAGCTGCTCAGACTGAGCATGGACAACCCGCTCATGTTCTTATTCGACAACGACGGTACCGGGGAGCAACAGGCACATTAGAAGATGCTACCGACGAAGATGGCTTGGCACAGAAAAGCCAAAGCCGCGGGCGTAACAACCATCATGGTTCAACGACTGGCCAGGCTGATAAGCGTCTGTTGTACCGAGGTAACAAGACCTGAGACTGATTTCTTTGGCGCTTACGCTTAATCCTTTACTGAAAAACTCAATTGGCCTCAAAGACAGCGAATCCGCCGCCATGTACATGGGCGAGCCCATTGAGGGGACACCAGCATACGACCAGATCCTGGGTTGGGTGGCACCGGAGAAATCGTCAGCGCCAATAAACGACTGCTGACCCGCTACCGTATAATCCCCACGACCGCTACTACTACCTGCAACTGGCGGACTGTTCTGCTCAAGTGAATGACTGAGCTGTTTCAGCGCCCCATTGCCCTGATCGACATCAACCAGTTGCCCGACGACCAACTCAAGCAACAACAGTGGATTGGCATCGTTGCCCGCGCCCTCAAACAGATACGGGCTGGCGATAGCAGCCGTATCAGCTCGACCTGTTATACGACAGTGAAGGACTGGGCGATCACAGCGTCCAGTGATTAATTTCATCCGCATTTGCTACACTACGCCATCGGAACCGGCAATATCACCGCCCTGTGTGTCAACCTATGTCTGGAGTTGAACGACCTGAGCTTTCTGGATGAACTGCGTTCAACCTTCTCCGTCTGTGCCTGATTTGTGTGGGTGAGCATCTGTCAGTGCTTTGACCAGATCAATCAGGTCGGGCTGCAGTTGTGCTGGCAAGGTGATTCCAGCACTGGCCTTGTTGCTGCCATACCAGTAGGCGTTGAGTAAGTCCTTTAACTGCATCAGCGCGGCGTTGCTGGTGTCTTTGGGCAGCTGCTGTTGCAATGCCTGACACCATTTTTCCAGATGTTGCCCTGGCTGCCGTGTGACGCCGTTGGCTGCTCCAAGCCATTGCAACTGACGCAGGTAAAAGCCCAGGGCTGTGCCAGTGTCTTGCGGTTGATAACGCTGCAGACGAAAGATTACCCACTTTCCAGCCACCTTACGCCACCATTGGTGCCACCAGTAACGGCGACCCAGATACGCTGCCACAGCAATGATCAATAACAGCAATAACACCGGCCAGAGCCAAAACAGCGCCAGCAGCAGATAGCTGATCGGAATCACCAGTAACAGATACAGGGCATTCCAAAGCGTCGTGAGCAAGCCACCAACGGTGAATGTATTGTCGGCCGACAGGGCTTGCTGACGCTGACTCAGGCTGTCGACATAGTCATTGATCTGGTCGGCGCTGAGGGTGCTGGCTTGGCTGGCGGGCAGTTGGTAGAACGCGGTCGGTTCAAAGGTGACCCAGCGATTATCGATCCAGGCTTCTGCCCAGGCGTGACCATCAATCCCGCGAATTTCAAAATAGCCGGTGAGTGGATTCTGTTGGCTGGCGGAAAACCCGGTCACCAGACGCGCCGGAATTTTTAAGGTGCGCAACAGGATCACCATGGCACTGGCGAAGTATTCGCAATGACCTTCGCGGCTTTTAAACAGAAATGCGGGCAGCGGAGTCACGCCCTGGGAGGTAAGTGCGGAATCGAAGCTATAGCGATATTCGCTGCGTAAATGCTGCTCCAGTGCTTGGGCCTGGTGGTACGGGGTGTGGGCATTGGCGGTGACAGATTGGGCCAGCAGCGGAATACGGTCGTCTAGGTTGTAGGGTAATTGCAGGTCGTGGTCGCGTGGTTTGGGTGTGTAGGAAGCCGGGCGATTATCAACCAACTGCTGCCGTGACAGTACGGTGTACTGGGTATTGGCCTGTAGTGGGGCAGGTAATACCGGTTGACCAAAAGCGTCGGTGGCCATTACCACAGCGGGTAGCCAGAGTGCGACCGGGTCGGCAGCGGCGGGTAACCAGGCCGACATGCCTTGCTTCAGAGTGATTTGTTGCTGGAAATTGCCGCTGTCTATTTGCTCGCCAGCCAGCACAACGTTGCCCCACAGGTCGGTTTCCTGCTTGCGGAAGGCGGTGACCGACGAGGTCCAGCGCAGACCATCAAAGTGGTCGAAGGTACGTACTTTCAGATAGCTGCCGTGGGGAGCTTTCATCAGCGCAATAATCTGATTCAGATCAGCCGTGGTGGTGTTATTGCCATAGGGGCTGTCGTTGAGGTTCATTTCATCGCGGAAGCCGCGATAGTCAAATTGGGCGGCACTCGGATCCAGTCCTTCCCACAGTGGCAGCGGGCTATCGCTGAGGTCGCTGTTCAGCTGATCCTGGTTGAGGTCATTGGCCTGTCCCTTGTTATGCGTCTGGGAGTGTTCATCCTGGCTGGTCAGGTCAACCCGTTTGGCCTGTGCCTGCCAGTCGACGTTGTTGTACAACGTTGCGGCCCTGGAAAGCTGGCTGCCGAGGTTGGCGGCTGGCAAGCGTGGTAAAAACAGATAGATCACCCCGGCACAGATCACCAGCAGTGCCGCCGCCAGGATGGTCGCTGAGGGTTTGAAGCGTTCAGACCGTTTTACCTGACTCTCGGGCGGGTGGGTTGCAGTACTGAAAAGCAGCAGATCTTCGTGAGTTGCGCGCTGTCGGATCAGGCTGATGCGGCTATCGGTTGTCGCCTGCACACACCAGAGCACTGAGAGCGTCATCACCACACAAAAAGCGTAGCCTGCAATGATCAACAGATAACCACCGCTGGTGGATTCTGCCGCGCCAAGCAGTAAAAAGGCAAAGCCATTCACCAGCCCATAAAACAGCAATGAGGGTTTTTCGGTAACCAGATTAATGGCGAGCTGTGCCAGTAACAGCAGCACTAATAGGGCGGGTAGAATACCGACGGTGAATATCAGCCCGGCGAAGACAATCAGGCCGACGATGGCAAGGCTGTCGGAAACGGTTTTGAAGCGTTTTTTATCAGGACTATCGGCCTGGTGGCTCGGAGTGTGATCCGGTTGCCAGCCGAGATATAGCGTCAAGCCGCTGCCGATCAGTGTGAGGAGCGCCAATCCCAGTCCGGGCCAGAATCCAAACAGGGATATTCCTGCACCTGCAACCGCCAGGGCCAGTTGCGCTGAAAACCAGCCGATCAAAGTTCTGACGGAGGCTGACCGCTGGTCGGCAGTGGTGGCAAGGTGGGGTTCAGAATGCGCCATAGCGGAATTGCCTCTCTAGCTTGCTGCTGGCATGCAGGCGCAGCTGATAGTGGTTGGCCGTGGGGTGGCTCCAGCCTTCCTCCCAGGATTGCATTGGATAGATAAAGCTCTGGTCGGCGATCAGAATATCGATATGACAGCCATGAAACTCAGGCAGTTCTGGCAGTTGGCTGAGGTTACGCACGGTGATCAGGGTCGCGCTGTGGGGGTATTTCAACAATGCCTGCTCAACCAGCGTGCCGTAGGGTTTGTCGCCGTCCGCCTGAGTCCAGGCTAATGCCGACAAATAATCGCTGCTGCCACGGTGGTGGCCGCCAATGGCGATGTCCGTCGGATGACTGCCGTGGGCCAGCAAGCGCATGGGTTGCTGCTGGTCTTTTGCCCAGGTCATCAGCGAGGCCGCCAGCGAGACCGCAAATTCAAAGGTGGATAACGGTGGTTCCCCGATGTCGTCATCGAGACAGTTATCCAGCAGCAGTAAAAAGTCGGGTTGTGCCTGGCTGTTGTACTCCCGCACCAGTAACTGCTGGTGGCGGGCAGAGGCGGACCAGTGAATATGCTTGAGCGAATCATACGGATGGTATTCCCGCAAACCGCAGTATTCAGCCTGAGCGTGCGGCTGGCTGGTGCTTTGGTACTCAATCATGGCGGCATCGTCACCAGCACCCGCTGGCAAGGTCTGCACCTGAAAGGTCTGGGGCGCGACGACGATCAGGCGTTCCGGTACGGTCAGCTGCCGGAACAGGCTGACAAAACCGAAAGGCCAGCAACAGCCAACTTCGACGGTTTGCAGCGGAAAGACGCCTCGATAACGACAAAGGCTGCGGGTTCGCAGGCGATCCCCGTTGGCGAGCATGGCAATACGGTGGGTGACCGGTTGATCGGCGTATTCAAGATCTTCTCTCAGTAACATCAGATAGCGGGTTTTGGGCAGCTGGAACTGATATTCGAGTGTGACCTGGTCACCGGCACTGGCATCACCGATTTGTTGCACCGAGACGCGGATATGCCTGAGCGCCAGCCAGGGCATCAGCCAGGACAGCAGTAGCGTTGCCAATACCAGCGCCAGCATGCCGTAGAGCAGTGATAAGCCTCGATTCCAGGCAATCAGCAGACAGGCCAGTGCCAGCAGCCAGAGAAAGCGTTGGGCCGTTATATGCTGTTGCAGCCAGGCCAGTAGTGGTCGTAATAACCGTCCCGACCCGTGGGATAGGGACATGTTAGAGACTCTCGCCAGTCGGGGTGCCACGGGAGGCGGTTTTGGCGTTGTCGTTTTCTTTCACGGGTGTGGTAGCAAAATCCGGTACGGGCAACTGCGCTAGCAGCTCGTCCCAGAATATCTGGCGTTGTTCTGGCTGGTTCATGCGCGGGTCACGGAAAATCAGCCGATGGCTCAGGATCGGATCCACTAACAGCTGTACGGTTTGTGGGGTGACCTGTTTTTTTCCGGTCAGCAACGCCATGGCGCGAGCAGCACGCATCAGTGCCAGAGCACCCCGAGGGCTGGCACCAAGCTGAACCTTGGGATGTTCACGGGTCGCACGTACCAGCTGGTTGATATAACCCAGCAGCGGTTCGCTCAAGGGGATTTTCTCGCAGTGGGCTTGCAGTGCCAGCAGGGATTTTTCGGTCATCACAGCTTCAAGATAGTCTAACGGGTGGCCGGTCAGTTGCCCCTGCAGGATACTGAGCTCTTGCTCCTCGGTTGGGTAGCCCAGCGATATACGCATAAAAAACCGGTCGAGCTGGGCTTCGGGCAGCGGGTAGGTGCCACTGAACTCGACCGGATTTTGGGTCGCGATCACCATAAAAATATCCGGCAGCGAGTGAATCTCACGGTCGAGGCTGACCGTGCCTTCGGCCATCGCTTCCAGCAGCGCCGACTGGGTTCTCGGTGTTGCCCGATTGATTTCATCGGCCAGCAGAAAATTGGTAAAAATTGGCCCCGGTGCCAGCCGGAAGAGCTGCTCTTGCTGATTAAAAATATTCACCCCGGTGATGTCGGACGGCATCAAATCCGGTGTGCATTGTAAACGCCGCATATCCACCTGTACCGATTTGGCCAGTGCCCGCGCCAGTGTGGTTTTGCCCAGACCAGGGACATCTTCAATCAGCAAGTGGCCGCGACACAGCAGGGTGGTAAGGGTAAACAGCAACGACTGGGGCTGACAATGGATAACTTTGGCGAGGTTTTTGTGCAGTTGCTGCAGGGCGACGACGGGGTTACTCACAGGCAAATTCCTTGATAAATGACGTGTTGAATGATGACGTATTGAATGTGGAATGGCTTGATATCACATCTGAAAATGCTGGTGCTCGAAATGAAGGCGTTAAAAATCGACTCAAAATGCTTATTTAGTACTCATAAACTCGGCTTTGGCTTCCTGCGTCGCTCTAACGCCTGCATCCGTAGGCATGCGCCTTTTCGTTGATTGTTACCTTGTCCTTGCAGCGCTCGTTACCTTTTCAGATGCACCCGCTGAATCTATTTTCGGTTGGTTACTGCCTTCCCGCACTGCCTCGGATACTGTTTATACAGCCTGTTGGTACTGAGTGGAGAGCGGGAATACTAATCAAGCAACGTGACAGGCGCAAAGGCAGTAGTGTGAGGCAGCGCAAATAACGGTCAGCAAGATGGCGGTTGATGCCATTGGTGCGATGTTAAGTGTCCGTTAATCACCTGATTGAACCGTGCTGGGGTGATACTTGCCTGTTTCTTATTTGATGGCACACTGTGGCAGGTTTTTTTATAGCGGATGGTTATGGCGATTTATCGGTTGGGGTCGGTTGCCGCGAGCGCGGGCAACATGCTGAATGCTATTGGTTTGTTACGACAGTTGCGACGACTGGCGGTGTTTTCTGGCTTGGCGGTGCTTGGTGGACTGACGGCTTGTTCCGATAGTGCGATCAACAGCCCTCACCCTGCAGGTGAAGATGCCGATGAAACCGTGCTGTATTCAAACTTCTCCGAGCGCCCCAAACACCTCGATCCGGCGCGATCCTACAGTTCGGATGAGGGCCGCTTTATTGACCAGATTTATGATCCGCCACTGCAATACCATTATCTGAAACGCCCGTACGAACTGGAAGCCAACACCCTGACCCAGTTGCCCGATATTGTTTACACCAATACGAATGGCGACGTGGTGACTGAGAACGCCGCCGACCTGGCTTTCAGTACCTATGTGTTTACGCTCAAGCCGGGTATTTATTATCAGCCGCATCCGGCATTTGCCACCAATGCCGCTGGCGATCCGCTGTACCGCTTCGATACGGCAGCAGACAGTGTCGCTTTTCACGGGCTGGAGGATTTTGACCAGACAGCCACTCGCGAGCTGGTGGCCGATGACTACATTTACCAGATCAAACGGCTAGCCGACCCCGCCAACCTGTCGCCGATCCGGGGCTTGCTGGCGGAGTATATAGTCGGCATGGACGCGTTTGCCGGAACCGTGACCGCAGCGCGCAAACAGCTTAAACAAACGGATCCCCGTTTTCAGCAAACCGACTGGCTTGATCTCAGGGAATACCCGCTGCAAGGGGTCGAGCAACAGGGTGATTACCAGTTCAGTGTGCGCCTGAATGGCAAATACCCGCAGTTCAAATATTGGTTGGCGATGCATTTTTTTGCGCCGCTGCCGGCGCTGGTTGATGCGTTTTATCATCAGCCAGGGCTGGCCGATCGTAATATTGTGCTGGACTGGCATCCAGTGGGCACCGGGCCGTTTATGATGACCAAAAACGATCCCAACGAAGCTATTATCCTGCAGCGTAATCCCAATTATCGGGATGATTTCTACCCCTCTGAAGGTGAACCCGGCGATGCCGAAGCGGGCTTGCTGGATGCCGCCGGTGCCCGTTTGCCGCTGATCGACAAGGCTGTTTACCGGCTGGAAAAAGAATCCATTCCACTCTGGACCAAGTTTCTGCAGGGCTATTACGACCGCTCCGGGATTGCCAGCGACAGTTTTGACCAGGCAGTCTCGATTGGATCGACGGGAGTGAACCTGAGTGCCGAGATGCAGGCGATGGGCATCGGTATGGAAATCGAAGTTGTACCGGGCACCTACTATCTGGCGTTTAACATGCTCGATCCAGTGGTGGGTGGCTTGTCGGAGCCGGGGTCAGCAGTACTACCAGACCCGGTGATGCAGGAGCGGGCGCGCAAGCTGCGTCAGGCCATCGCCATTGCCTACAATCAGGAAGAAGCCATTTCGATTTTTGCCAATGGTCGTGGCGAGGTGGCACAAAGCCCGATTCCGCCAGGTATTTTTGGCTACCAGTCGGGGCAGCGAGGGATTAACTCCTATGTCTTTGACTGGGATCCGAACGCACGTTCGACAGGATCAAAAACAGCCGGTGCACCGGTACGCAAATCGCTGGATGAAGCACGCCGGTTATTGGCAGAAGCCGGTTATCCCGATGGTCGTGATGCCGTGACCGGTGAGCCGTTGGTGTTGAATCTGGATACACCCAGCGGCGGCGGTGGTGCCAGTGCCAATCAGATCTGGATGATCAAGCAATTCGGCAAGCTGAATATCCAGCTTAATATTCGTGGCAGCGACTACAACCGTTTCAAGGAAAAAATGCGCTCCGGTAACGCCCAGCTGTTCCAGTGGGGCTGGATGGCGGACTATCCGGATGCCGAGAACTTCATGTTCCTGTTGTATAGCGCCAATGGCCAGGTGGTGACGGGAGGTTCCGGCGTCAACTCCAGTAACTACGCCAACGCCGACTACGATCGGTTGTTCGAACAGATGAAGCTGATGCCGGATTCCCCTCAACGTCTGGCGCTTATTGATCAGATGCTGGCGATTTATCATCACGATGCCCCTTGGGCTTCGGCCTGGCATCCGCATTCCTACGTGTTAAACAATCCTTGGGTAAAAAACACCAAGGCACACGGTATCAGTAAGGCAGTACTAAAATATTTCGGCATCGATAACGCCGAACGGCAACAGGCCAGAGCAGAGCGTAACCAGCCGGTGCTGTGGCCACTGATTCTGGTCGCCGTGCTGATGCTGATACTGATGGTTCCCGGTTATCGCGCTTATCAGCGGCGGCAACATGCCCGCGTGATCACCCGTCAACACCCGGACACTGGAGGGCAATACTGATGCTGGCCTATATTATCCGTCGTCTGCTGTATGCCCTGCCGATTCTGGTCGGGGTGAACCTGCTGACGTTCGCGCTGTTTTTTGTGGTCAACTCGCCGGATCAGATGGCACTGGTGCAGTTGGGTGACAAACACATTGACCCGCAAGCGATTGAACAGTGGAAAGAGCAGCGCGGTTACAACAAACCCCTGTTTCTTAACGACGGTGACAACAGTCAGGGGCTGCTGACCGATACTATCTTCTTCGACAAATCGGTTCGGCTGTTTGCGCTGGACTTTGGCAAATCTGACGAAGGGCGCTCCATTGGCGACGATATCCAGCAGCGCATGTGGCCGAGTCTGGCCGTCGCGTTGCCGACGTTTGTGATTGGGCTGGCGGTGAATATTGCCTTCGCGCTGTTTGTGGTGATGTTTCGTGCCAGTGTGTTTGATACCGCAGCGATGGTGGCGTGTGTGGTGTTGATGTCGATATCGGGTGTGTTTTACGTCTTTGCTGGTCAGTACTTCTTTGCCAAGGAATGGAATCTGGTGCCGATCTCCGGTTACCTGACCGGCATCGACGCCGCCCGGTTTCTGATCTTGCCGGTGATTATCGGCGTGATCGGCGGCATCGGCGGTGGTACACGCTTGTATCGCACGCTGTTTCTGGAAGAAGCCAACAAGGATTATGTCCGTACCGCCCGCGCCAAGGGTGTACCGGAGCTGACGGTATTGTTTCGCCATATTTTGCCCAATGGCCTGATTCCGATTCTGACCAGCGTGGTGGTGGTGATTCCATCGCTGTTTATGGGCAGTTTGCTGACCGAATCCTTTTTTGGCATTCCCGGTTTGGGCAGCTACACCCTGGATGCGATTCAGGCTCAGGACTTTGCCATTGTGCGCAGCATGGTTTTTCTCGGCTCTGTGCTGTACATCATCGGTCTGATTCTGACCGATATCTCCTATACCCTGGTTGATCCGCGTGTGAGGTTGTCTTGATGCTGGCTGTTCAACCGGTTGTCTTACTGAGTGATTTGCTGATTTTTGCCCTGGTAGCGGCGCTGGCGCTGTTTTTTGTACAGTTGGCGCGTGATCCTCTGGCGCGGGGACGCTGGCGTTCGGTGTTTGAATCCCGCCTTGGTTCCAGTGCGTTTATGGTGATCCTGTTTTATGTGTTGCTGGCATTGCTGGATTCACTGCACTACCGCGAGCCGTTGCCCGCTGTGGCTGAGACTCAGGTTGCTGACGCGTTGGCTCAGACCGACGAGACTGACAAGCAGCCGACCATTGAGGATAAAGTTCATTACAGTCAGCAAGTGAATAGCGTACTGGATGCGGTGCTGGCCGGGTTACATGCCCAGGACGAAAAAACCTATTCTGAACCCTTCTCGATTTACTCCTTCGCCCGTGAAAACCAGACCTCCGATGACGGCAAGGTGGTGCGAGAATTTCCCCGTCTGATCCATGCTGGCCGTCATTTGCAGCAGGGGGAAAGCGTGGCAGTGGATGTGCTGCAACGGTCGTTCAAGGCAGTACTGATAGGGCTGGCGATGATGGCAGCGCTGGTGATTCTGCATCTGCAATGGCGGTTTCGCAGTCGTTCTCGCAATCGTGCCCAAAGCGGTGGTGACATTGGCTCGGTGCTGCCATGGACGACTATTTATATCACGCTGGGGGTGTTGGTGGTTGGCTCCAGCTGGGTACTGGAGTTGGGTCAGTACTACCATATTCTGGGCACCAACAAGGTTGGGCAGGATGTACTCTATCTGGCGCTGAAGGCGACCCGTACCGGTGTATTGATTGGCACTCTGGCGACCCTGTTAACCCTGCCGTTGGCGATTGTGCTGGGTATTTCTGCCGGTTACTTCCGAGGTTGGGTGGATGATCTGGTGCAATATGTGTACACCACGCTCAGTTCGATTCCGGGTATTTTGCTGATTGCGGCGTCGGTATTGCTGATTGATGTGTATATCGAAACCCATCAGCAACAATTCCAGCTCACCAGCGAACGAGCGGATTTTAAATTCCTGGCGCTGTGCTTTATTCTCGGCATGACCAGCTGGACCGGTTTATGCCGGTTGCTTCGTGCTGAAACCCTGAAGGTCAGCCAACTGGATTATGTCCAGGCGGCGCGGGCATTCGGAGTACGTCATGGACGCATTATCGGACGCCATATCCTGCCTAACGTCACCCATATTATTCTGATAGCACTGGTGCTGGATTTCAGTGGTTTTGTACTGGCGGAAGCGGTGCTGTCTTATATCGGCGTCGGGGTTGATCCCTCGATGGCCAGTTGGGGCAATATGATCAACGAAGCGCGGGCGGAATTGTCCCGTGAACCCGTGGTGTGGTGGTCGGTGGCCGCAGCGTTTGTGCTGATGTTTATCCTGGTGCTTGCTGCCAACCTGTTCGCCGACAAGGTTCGTGATGCGTTTGACCCCAGGTCGGCAGGGTAATCTGAATATGTCTTTGTTAAGTGTACGTGATCTGAGAATCGAACTACCCGCCATACCTAACGCCCAGCAGCCGCAACGGCGACAAGCGCGGCCGTTGGTGAAAGGCATTTCATTCACCATTGCTGCGGGTGAAATCATGGCATTGGTAGGTGAGAGTGGTTCAGGAAAATCGCTGACCGCCCTGGCTATCTTGCGGTTGCTGCCCGATGCCCTGGCGATTACCGCCGGAACGATTGAACTGGACGGCGACGCACTGTTTGAACGTACCGAACGGCAAATGAACAAGGTGCGCGGTTATCGCGCCGCGATGATTTTTCAGGAGCCGCAAAGTGCCCTTAATCCGGTACAAACCTTGTTGCAGCAGGTGGGCGAAGTGCTGACGCTGCATAAGGGTCTGACCGGCGCGGCGCTAAAAACAGCGGTTATTGGACTGCTGGATGAAGTCGGTATCCCTGATCCGCAACAGCGACTGAGCTGGTATCCGCATCAATTGTCGGGTGGCCAGAAACAACGGGTCATGATTGCCATGGCGTTGGCCTGTGAACCGGATCTGCTGGTGGCTGACGAACCAACTACAGCGTTGGATGTCACCATTCAAAAGCAGATTCTGGAACTGCTGAACCAGATCCGCACCGCGCGTGGATTGGGGATTTTACTGATCACCCATGATATGGGCGTGGTCTCGGAAATGGCCGACCGGGTGGCAGTGATGCGCCACGGTGAAATTCTTGAATACCGCCCCTGCGATGAGTTTTTCCAGGCACCCCAACATGAATACAGTCGCCAGTTAATTCACTCACTGCCCAAGCGTACGTTTCGTGATGCGGTTGCCAGCCAACAGGCGCTCCTCACCGTCGAGGGGCTGAAGGTCTGGTTTCCGCAACGTAAAGGTGTATTGCAACGGGTGGTCGGTTATACCAGAGCCGTGGATGGCGTATCGTTCGCGATCGGTAAAGGTGAAACCCTGGCGCTGGTAGGAGAGTCCGGTTCCGGCAAATCGACAGTGGGCCGTGCGGTACTGTCACTGGAACCTCTGACTGCCGGTATCGTCACTTTCGATGGCCAGCGTATTGATCAACTGGATCAGGCCGCGTTTCGACCCTATCGCAAGCGTATCCAGGTGATTTTTCAGGATCCGTTTTCCTCCATGAACCCGAGGATGACCATTCGTGAAATCCTCTCTGAAGGCATGATTAGCCTGGGGTTGCTGGATAATCCCGAACAACGGGAAACCAAGTTGCAGACGTTGTTACTGCGCGTTGGAATGGAAGTGGCTCATCTCGATCGTTATCCGCATGAATTTTCCGGTGGCCAGCGCCAGCGTATTGCCATTGCACGGGCGATTGCGGTAGAACCTGAGCTGATTATCTGTGACGAACCCACCAGTGCACTGGACGTCAGCATTCGTGGCCAGGTACTTGAACTGTTGCAAGAGCTGCAACAGGAGATGGGCCTGAGCTACCTGTTTATCACCCATGACCTGTCGATTATTCCCCATCTGGCACACCGGGTGGCGGTGATGAACCAAGGCGTACTGGTAGAACAGGGCGATTGCGCCAGCGTGATGAACCAGCCACAAGATGCGTATACCCGTGCGCTGCTGGATGCTGCGCCGGTGATTCGGTGACAGCCTATTTATTTTTTGCGGTGCAAACCGTCTGACCGATTCAGGAGTTTGTTGTGTCTCAACTGCCCCAAGCCCAAATTGAACAAACCCAAGTAGAACAAGCTCTGGCGAGCTATATCGACCCTTATCTGGAAATGGATCTGGTGTCTGCCGGTGCCTTGCAAGCCGTCACGATTGATGGCGGCAAGATTAGCGTAACACTGGAGCTGGATTACCCGTCGGAGTTTCTCAACGGCGGCGTGGCGCAATTGTTAACCACCGCACTGGAAAATATCGCTGGCTGTGATGAAGCCAACGTAACCCTTGGCTGGCATGTGGATGCCCACAAGAGCCACGACGGCGGAGAATCACTGGCAGCGGTAAAAAACATCGTCGCGATATCGTCCGGTAAAGGTGGCGTGGGCAAATCCACCACCGCCGTGAACCTGGCCGTAGCACTGGCCAAAGACGGTGCCAACGTTGGTTTGCTGGATGCCGATATTTATGGCCCCAGCCAGGGCATCATGCTCGGCGTGGCCGCTGGCACACGACCAGAAACCATTGATAACAAATGGTTTGTACCGGTTGAAGCCCATGGCATCAAAACCATGTCGATGGCTTATCTGGTAACAGAACAAACCCCGATGGTCTGGCGCGGCCCCATGGTGGCAGGCGCGCTGACCCAGATTCTGACCCAGACCCAATGGGGCGAACTGGATTACCTGCTGATCGACATGCCGCCGGGCACGGGCGACATTCAGCTGACCCTGAGCCAGAAATACCCGGTGTCGGGATCCGTGATCGTGACCACACCACAAGACGTTGCCTTGGCCGATGCCAAAAAAGGCGTCGAAATGTTCCGTAAAGTCGGTATTCCGGTGCTGGGCATGATCGAAAATATGAGCATGCACATCTGCTCCAACTGTGGCCATGCCGAACCTATTTTTGGCGCACACGGCGCTGACCGGCTGGCCGAAACCTACCACACCAAAGTGCTTGGCTCACTGCCACTGGCGACCTACATTCGTGAACAGTCCGATGCCGGAGTGCCGGTTGTGGCTGCTGATGACAGCTCCGAAGTCGCCATGATGTACCGCCATGCCGCCCGCCGACTGGCCGTAGCGTTGGCTCGTGGAGGTGAAGCCGCCGAGACCATGCCGGAGATAGAAGTCTCCGACGACTGATAGGAATGAACAAGTGGCGCTTGGATGCCCTGCGGAAAACAAGCTCAGAACACAGCCCGCATGAGCCACTTGTCCTGTTTTATTTATTGGGCCGCAATGTGTATAAAATGGCTTGTTTCTACACAAAGGTGCAATATGAGAACCAATATAGTAATCGACGACAAATTGATGGCTGATGCCCTTAGTATCACCGGCTTCCAAACCAAGAAAGAGGCTGTAGAAGAGGGGCTTAAGGCGTTGATCAGATTAAAAAAACAAGCGGACATCCGCAAGCTGAGAGGCAGCCTTGAGTGGTCTGGTGATATCGATGAAATGAGAACGGGTAAGTGATACTGGTTGATACCAGCGTTTGGATAGATTTTTTTAATGGGAAAAGTAACCGCGAAGTTGAGATTCTTGACGGAGTTCTAGGCTACCAGGGAGTTGCTATTGGTGACCTGATAATGGTTGAACTTTTGCAGGGATTTCGTTCCGACAAGGATTACAATACGGCGAAAAAATATCTTTTAAATCTTGATTTATACAACATGCTGACTCCTGATCTGGCTCTTTTGGCTGCGGAGAATTACCGTAAGCTTTGGAGAAAAGGCGTTACGGTTAGAAAAACCGCCGATGTAATTATCGCTACTTTTTGTATTGAGAACCAAATCCCGTTGCTCTATGTGGATAAGGATTTTATACCTTTTACTCAACACCTAAAACTCCGTTCCGTCTGTTAGGGGGCGTTCTCAATTGGTCAATCGGATCTGCTGAGAGCCCCCTGGTTGAACTCAGGACTTTGAAACTCACCGGGAACTACCAGAAAATCATCATTCGGCCCCAAAACCTCCTACCAGATAGCATCCAATCTGGGGGCGTTCAATCTTGAGATGTTCGATCGGGCGGGATTACCTGTGTGCCCGGTCATGGCAGGTTATTGTCTGTTGGTGTTGGTGTTGGTGTTGGTATTTCCCAATGCCTGGTCTACCACGATGCTGGCGACAATATCACCTTCGACATTGACGGCAGTACGGATGGTATCGAGTATGCGGTCGATGGGTAGCAAGATGGCGATGGCTTCGGCTGGCAGTCCAACCGACTGTAGCACCATGACCATGGTGACCATGCCAGCACTGGGGATTCCTGGTGCGCCCATGGAGGCAATCATGGCGGTGAGCATGACGATGATTTGCTGGCCAACAGTCAGGTCAATACCGGCGAGATAGGCGATAAACAGTGCCGCCGAGGCTTCGTAGAGGGCGGTGCCATCCATGTTCATGGTAGCACCAATGGGGAGTACAAAACCGGCGACGTCTTTGCTGACGCCCAGTTGTTCTTCACTGCAGCGCAGGCTGACGGGTAGGGTGGCGGCGCTGGAGCTGGTGGCAAAGGCAGTGATTAGTGCTGGTCTGGCCCCTCGCCACAACCACAGTGGTGACTTGCGGGTAAAGATCCATAGCAGGCCCGGTAAAATGACGGCACCGTGGATCAGGGTAATGGTGAACACCAGGGTTATAAATTCGCCCATGGTGGCGAGCAGACGTAAATCCTGGGTAGCCATCAGTTTGGTGAGCAGGGCAAATACCCCTAGTGGTGCGAGTAACATGATCCATTCGATCATGCGCATCAGCAGTGCCAGTAATTCTTGCAGTACGATCAACACCTTCATTTTCTGTTCACCGGATTTGACCAGCGCAATACCCAATAACACGGCGAACACCACAACGGGCAGAATTTTGCCGTCTGCCAGGGCAGCAATCGGGTTCATAAACAGACTGTGCAGGAACTGGGCAAGAAACTCGCTGGCGCTTAATCGTTGTGCTTCAACGTTCTGCATGCTGTCGGCGAACATGGTCAGCTGCATACCACTGCCGGGTTTTATCCAGTCGGTGACGACCAGGGCCAGCACCATGGCGAACACCATCGACAATACAAAAAAACCGAGGGTATAGCGCCAGACACGGCTTCCCTGTTGGTGTGACTGCAGATTGGCAATGCCGACGACGATGGAGGTAAAAATCAGCGGGATCAGGATCATTTTAAGCAGGTCGATAAACAACCCGCCGAGCAGGCTGACGACGTACAGTGTCCGGGTTTTAATCTCGGAATCTGCGTCCATGCCGTTGAGCCAGTAGCCCAGCAGCAATCCGGCGATGGCACCTATCAGTATTTGTATGTTCAGGCTCGGCCACAGGAATGGTTGTTTACTCATAGGTTATCCTCTTGTGCCGGTGGTTGTTTTCGGTAGCTGTATTCGGTGTTGTATCACGAGTCGTATCAAGGTTGGATCTTGTGACTGGATAGTGTCGCTGTGATGGGACTGGTTTTTGTGATTGATGGCCTATGTTCAGTAGTTCACAAACCAGTATTTCTCCCAGGCGGACATGACTTTTTCAGGATACACCGTCCTGCCGAGACTGCCGTTGTAACGGGCGAGGGCGCGGATCCAGTTGCCATTTTCCTTGTCGAGGTAATGACGCAGTATGGTGCAGCCATAACGCAGGTTGGTCGGCGTATGCATCAGGTTGTCAGCGCTGCGGCCGATCTCGTTTTTCCAGAACGGCATGATCTGCATATAGCCTCGGGCACCGACACGAGAAACGGCAAAACGGTCAAAGGCGCTTTCAACCTGGATCACGGCTAAGACCATTTCCGGTGAAATACCGGCGCGGCTGGCTTCGTGATGCACCAAACGCAGGAATTCCAGCCGCTCACGCTGGTTTTTCAGTTTGATCCATTTCATGCCGTCGAGTCGGGATTGCATATCCATCAGCCAGACTTCGGCATCAAAGCGGTCGGGGAAGGACTCTGCGGTGGAAACGGCACCAAGCAACGCGACCCGCAATTCCGGATCGTGATTGGGCATGGCTTCCGCCATACCGGGGGCACAATGGCCACCCAGTATGACGGTCAGCAGCAGGGCAGGTGCCTTGCTGTTTAGCATGACACCTTGTGTTGCAGGAAAGTCATCAGTTCATCCAGGGCGATGTCTTGTTTGTCGTCAGAGCTGCGCGCCTTGTATTCCACGGTTCCCGCTTCCAGACCTCGGTCTGACAGCACGATACGGTGTGGAAAGCCCATCAGCTCCATGTCGGCGAACTTTACTCCGGGGCTGGTTTTTTTGTCGCGATCATCAAGGTAGACGTCGTAGCCCGCTGCGGTCAGTTCGGCGTACAGTGTTTCAGTGGCTTGCTGTACGGCTTCTGAACGGTGGTAGTTCATCGGTACGATACCAATGTGGAAGGGTGCAATCGCATCGGGCCAGATGATGCCGTTTTCATCGTTGTTCTGTTCGATGGCAGCGGCGACCACTCGGCTGATACCAATGCCATAGCAACCCATGACCAGTGTGCTGTCTTTGCCGTTTTCATTCAGTACGGTGGCTTTCATGGCTTCGGAGTACTTGGTGCCGAGCTGGAATATATGGCCGACTTCTATGCCTCGTTTGATTTCCAGTGTGCCTGCGCCGCAAGGGCTTGGGTCGCCAGCAACCACGTTACGCAGATCGGCAAATTCCGGCAGCGGCAGGTCGCGCTCCCAGTTGATGCCGAAGTAGTGTTTGCCGTCTTCGTTGGCTCCGGCACCGAAGTCTGAGCTGATACGCAGGGCGTGGTCGGCAATGATTCGCAGTGTCAGGCCGACCGGGCCGATCGAGCCTGGGCCGGCACCAACGATCGGGCGTATTTCTGCTTCGCTGGCAAATTCGAATGGAGAGGCAATGCCATCGATTTTTGCAGCTTTTAGCTCGTTCAGTTCATGGTCGCCACGTACCATCAGGGCGACCAGTTCGTAGTTGCCTTTGTCGTCGGACTCGCCGTGAACGATCAGGGTTTTGATAGTTTTTTCGATGGCAATGCCATGTTGCTCAACCAGATCGGCAATGGTTTTGGCAGCCGGGGTGTCGACGATCTGCATGTCTGCCGTTGGGGCAGGGCGCTCGCCCGTAGGAGCCACAGCTTCTGCCAGTTCGACGTTGGCGGCGTAGTCGCTGTCGGTAGAGAAGGCGATATCGTCTTCGCCAGACTCGGCCAGCACGTGGAATTCGTGGGATTTGGCACCACCAATGGAGCCGGTATCGGCCCATACCGGACGGAAATCCAGGCCCAGACGCGTGAAGATGGCGGAGTAGGCGACGTGCATGTTCTGGTAGGTTTGTTCCAGGCTGGCTTCATTCAGGTGGAAGGAGTAGGCATCCTTCATGATAAATTCGCGCGCCCGCATAACGCCAAACCGTGGGCGGGTTTCGTCACGGAATTTGGTCTGAATCTGGTACAGGGTAACCGGTAGCTGTTTGTAGCTGCTCAGCTGGTTGCGAGCCAGGTCGGTAATGACTTCTTCGTGAGTCGGTCCAATGCAGAAATCGCGATTGTGGCGGTCTTTGACGCGCAGCAGTTCACCACCGTACTGAAACCAGCGGCCGGTTTCTTCCCACAGTTCGGCTGGCTGCACGGCGGGCATCAGCACTTCCTGGGCACCGGCTTTGTTCATTTCCTGGCGCACAATGGCTTCGACTTTGCGCAGGGTGCGTAACCCCAACGGCATCCAGGTGTATAAACCGGCGGCCAGTTTGCGAATCATGCCTGACCGCAGCATCAATTGATGGCTGACAACAACGGCATCGGCAGGGGTTTCTTTCTCTGTGGCGAGTAAAAATTCGGTTGCGCGCATGGGGCTAGTTCAAATCCGGTTTATTAATCGAAAAAATCGCCCCTGATTCTACTGGCTGGGCGGGCTGGCGGCAATTTGCCTGAGCCTGAGTTTGTGGAGAAAATGACGCGCAAGAAATATAGCGCTATTTCGAAGCGGCACTATTTCTGCTGACCTGTGGCTGTGACATACTCTGCCGCCAGCAAGACTGAGGATTGTCCCGTCGGACAACAGGAACCGCTATGAACCGGGTGAATATTCTGCCGGAATTTCAAATTGCACAGGATTCGGAGCTACCAGTTTCGGAGGCCTGCTTGCGCAATCAGCAACCTATCTGTGATGTCTTGACCCAGGAATTGCCGAAGCATTCTGTGGTACTCGAAATTGGTAGCGGCACCGGGCAGCACGCCGCCTTTATCAGTGAGCGTATGCCGGATATCACTTGGCAACCTTCAGAGATGGCTGCCCGTATTGCGTCAATTAATGCCTGGCGTCTGCGGGCCGGGCGGGATAATTTTCTGCCGCCATTGGTGTTGGATGTCTCGCAGGATTTGTGGCCGGTCAAACAGGTGGATGCGGTGTTTTCTGCCAATGTGGTTCATTACGTCGGCTGGCCAAAAGTCCGTTCGATGATGTCGGGTATTGGTCGGGTATTACGCATTGCCGGTCTGGTGTTTCTGTATGGGCCGTTCAATTATGGTGGCAAGTTTACCAGTGATGGTAACAAAGCGCTGGATGCCTGGCTCAAGGCTGATATTGACCCGGAAGCGGGTATCAAGGATTTTGAGCAAATCGTACTGGCGGCGCGCAAGGAAAAGCTGCGGTTGATCAAGGATATTGCGATGCCTGCCAATAATCGCTTGCTGGTGTTAAAAAAATACATGTAATGCGATCGGTTCTGGCTGGGATGTTCATGCTGGATTCACCGATCTCATCTATAACTCCCAACCTCACCGCTTTAGCTATCGCGCTTTTTATCTATCTCTGTCTCGCTTGCTTTTTATAGCACAGCGTTTTTTTATGACAGAATTGTCCTCCATCAGACCTTCGTTGTGGCAGATACGGCGCTGGTTGAAAACAGGCTTCTGCGGTTGCTACGCTGGAGATTTTGTTGTTGCGCTTGCTGTGCCTTTGCCCAGTGTCGCAGTGGACTGAAGTCTACGCTCAGGGTTTCGAAAAATATAATCTGTTTGTCGGTCAGCAGGCTAACCAGACGTATCAGGGCTTGATAAACCTGACTGGAACGGGATTCCAGTGCTTTTTCGATCAGCTCAATCAGTTCTTCTACCGTGCGATTGGCCCGTATTGAGTGGCCGTCTTGTAACTCGACCTGTAACTTCAGGATTTGAATCGCCGTCAGAACGGTGTCACTGAGCTTGAGTAGCTTGATATCCATCACGTCATCCTGATAGAGATGTTTGTCATAGTGTGAAGTAGATAACACTTTTATATTTCAAGTAATGGCGATTGTCCGAAAATAGGTCTTTCCAGACAATCTTTTGACACTTTTTTGGCTATTTTAAGCCAATTCTGTTTCTTGGCGGATAATGGTTTTTAACTCCGGTACGCAGCTACCACAGTTGGTGCCACACTTGAGTGTCTCACCCAGTGTGTCGACAGCGTCACAGCCATTACGAACGGCTGCGCGAATGGTGTTTTCGCCAATACCAAAACAAGAGCAGACCATGCGGCCGTGGTCGACAACGCCTTCCAGTGGTCGACCAGCCAGTAGGGCTTTACGTTCTGAGGTTGTCAGGCTGGTCTGGGCAAATTGTTCAATTAACCACTGACGAGTGCCTATGGCCTGGTCTTGATGAACAAACAGCACCAGCTCTAACTGCTGATCAACAATGGCCAGCAAGCGCATATGGTGTGTATCCGGGTCGAGCAGTGTCAGCCATTCGGCATCCGGCAGGATCTGTTGCGCCCATTGCTGCAGGCTGTCGAGCGGCTGATTGCCACTGATTTCGTAGCCGTGACAGCCATCATTCAGGCCATAAACCCAGTAGTCACAAGGAATCGCTCCTAGGTCGCTGCGGCTGAGTATCATGCCCTGCCAGGCTGTTGGGAAAGGTTCTGCTTCAACTCCGGTGTATTTCAGTTCCGGCTGGCCGGAAAAAGGATCACAACTCTTGTCGATCAAGGCACCCATGCGTGCTGCGCTGGCATAGCGGCTGGTCCAGTGCATGGGGACAAAAATTTCTCCCGGCCGCTGGTTGGTGGTGATCTGCGCACGCAGCAGGATTTCACCACGACCGTTACTCACGCGGGCAAGACTGCCATCGGCTAACAACAGGCGCCGGGCATCGTCTGGATGAATGTCGACGTATGGCTCACGAATGTGTTGTGCCAGTCGGGCCGATTTGGCCGTACGAGTCATGGTATGCCAGTGATCCCGCACCCGGCCGGTATTCATGATCAGGCTGCCATCCTGGCTGCGTGGAGCAGGTAGCTCCGGTTTTATAGCAATAAACTGGGCTTTTTGGCTCGGGGTGTAAAAACGGTGGTCATCAAAAAAGCGCTGGCGGCCCTGTGGGTACTGGCTGTTGACCGGCCACTGTACCGGTGCCATGGCATCGTATTGGTCGTGGTTGAGGCCGCTCAGGCCGGAGATATCCAGGTCGCGCTCGCCCTGGTTTTCAAATCCGGTCATGCGGCTGTATTCGTCAAAGATATCGGCCGGGTGCTGGTAGTCAAACGCTTCGCCAAAGCCCAGGCGCTGGGCGACCTGGGACAGTATCCACCAGTCCGGTTTGGCTTCTCCGGCGGGGCTTAAAAAACTGCGCTGGCGGGAGATGCAACGTTCTGAGTTGGTGACGGTGCCGTTTTTTTCTCCCCAGCTGGCCGCTGGCAATAACACATGGGCGGCTGCAGTGGTGTCGGTGTTGGCCATACAGTCGGATACTACCACCAGTTCACACTTCGCCAGTGCCACCTTGACATCGTCGGCGTCGGGCATGCTGACCAGCGGGTTGGTGGAGATGATCCAGAG
Organism: Oceanobacter antarcticus; assembly: GCF_044962685.1. Classification (NCBI taxonomy): domain Bacteria; kingdom Pseudomonadati; phylum Pseudomonadota; class Gammaproteobacteria; order Oceanospirillales; family Oceanospirillaceae; genus Oceanobacter; species Oceanobacter antarcticus. The sequence continues at coordinate 50,891 of NZ_JBBKTX010000015.1, read as the reverse complement.
GAATTTGATTTCACCACGTTTGATGGCATCAAACATGTCGATGGCTTTGAGGCCCGGACGAGTGACGACTCGGGGCGCATTCCAGAAACGACGAACCCGATCCACTTCACGGCCAGAAAAGTCCATATGAGCCGCCAGTTGATTGGCCAGGCCGCCGACTTCACGTCCACCCATCGCATTGGGTTGTCCGGTGACAGAGAACGGCGTTGCGCCGGGTTTGCCAATGCGTCCGGTAGCGAGGTGGGCATTGATAATGGCGTTGCCTTTGTCGACTCCGGTGCTGCTTTGGTTAATGCCTTGGGAAAAGACGCTGACGGTTTTATCTGTCGCAGTAAACCATTGAAAAAATGTCTGCAGGTCATCTTCGTCAACATCCAGTTGCTGGGCACACTCTTGCAGGGATTGAGGGGTGCTGGCGCGCGCTGCCTGCAGTGTTTGCTCAAATCCTTCCGAGTGGTTAGCGATAAAGTCGTGATCGAGGGCATTGCTGTGATCGAGCCAGCAGAGCAGGACATTAAACAAAAAAGCATCACTGCCAGGACGAATCGACAGCTGCAGATCGGCCAGGTCGGAGGTGGCGGTTCGGCGCGGGTCAATAACCACCACCTTCATGTCGGGCCGCGCCTGTTTTGCCGCCGCCATTCGTTGAAACAGGATCGGATGCGCCCACGCAGCATTACTGCCTATCAGAATTAACAGATCGGCTTCTTCAAGGTCTTCGTAGCAGCCGGGTACCGTGTCTGAACCAAAGGCCCGCTTGTGGGCGACAACGGCGGATGCCATACACAGGCGGGAATTGGTATCCAGGTTGCTGCTGCCGATAAAGCCCTTCATCAGTTTGTTGGCAACGTAATAATCTTCCGTCAGAATCTGTCCGGCAGCATAGATCGCGACGGCTTCCGGCCCATATTCCTGAATGACTTGCTGCATCTTGTCGGCCACCAGGTTGAGACTGCTCTCCCACGAACTGCGCTTGCCCAACACGGTTGGGTAGAGCAAGCGATCGACGTGATCGACGGTTTCGTGGAGAGAGGAACCCTTGACACAGAGACGGCCGAAGTTTGCAGGGTGCTGCTGGTCGCCAGACACCGGTGCTAACCCTTGGCTGTCCTGATTGACGGTCACGCCGCAACCAACACCACAATAGGGGCAAGTCGTTTGAGTGGTCCGGTTCTTTGTCTCTGTCTGGTTCATAAGGGGCTTTCCAAAACGCAAAAAAAAAGCGCCCACTGATATAAATCAGTGAGCGCCAATGCTCTGTTTTGCACAACACTAAAACAGCTGACGATACCCGCGTTGGTATCGGTAAAACACATTGCCGAGCCTGGACATCGACAAATTCTGATTAAAACCATACAAGAAAAGTGCCAAATAGCTGCACCGATAGGGATTTTGGGTTGTCTGGTTGTCTGGGTCGCCGCTGAACATCGCGCCCGGATGCAAGTAAGGGAAGACTTGCATGACCTTCCAGGTTGTTGATCGGTCGCTGCGAAGTTGCTGTGGTTAGTTCGCGTCTTGTAACGGAATCATCGGCAGCACCCTTGCCCTCAGGCATGCAGACCGGTGTGGTGCGGTTATATGTCTGGACATTGATCGCTGCGTCGGCAGCGATGTGCCGCAGGTACAACGATCCTGTGCGTGACTGCCATTGAGAAGCGCCAGTTTGGTTAATTATTCATCGAAGCCGGAGGGTGTCATTACTCACTTTTATTTTTATGCTCGATATTGGTGCCAATTGAATAGGTTTTGTTTTTTTGTGGTGCAATTATTCAGTATTTTAACTGGTGGTCGTTTTTTGGCCGCCACCATCCGTCGTTGGCGATAAATATTCAGTCATCCTTGATTGATTCCTGTATATGGGCTGAACCAGCACGGATGTGGCGGCATTGTATGACCTGGGGCTATCACCCGGTGAGGTGGCTTTACTCTGTATCTAGCGTGTTTTGATTCCACGTATTCGTTAATTATGCGAGTTGGCATTGTAATTGCTGTAAATACACCGATGCCTTCTCTTGCAATGGAGCAAGAGACGGGTCAGAGCAACGACGCACACAGGAGATAAACATCCGTATGACTAGATAGAGAGATTCCTTCATGAGCAAGAAACGCGTCGTCGTTGTTGGCAACGGCATGGTAGGCCACAATTTCATCAATACGCTGGCCACATCAGAACACTCCTCCGAATTTGATATTATTACCTTCTCAGAAGAACCTCGTCTGGCTTATGACCGGGTGCAGCTGAGCAAGTATTTCTCCGGCTCTACCGCTGAAGACCTTGCATTAACAACCGAATCTGAATACCAGTCTCAGGGTGTTATTTACACACTGAACGACAAAGTCGTAGATATTAATACCCACGAAAAAACCATTACCACTGCGAGTGGCCGCAAAGAAGGCTATGACAAGCTGGTATTGGCAACGGGTTCTTATCCTTTTGTCCCTCCCATTCCCGGTAAAGACCAGCAACACTGTCTGGTTTACCGCACCATTGAAGACCTTGAAGCGATTTCTACGGCTGCCAAAGTCAGTAAGACAGGCGTTGTTGTGGGCGGTGGTTTGCTGGGTCTGGAAGCCGCCAATGCCTTGAAGGCTGCTGGTCTGGAAACTCATGTGGTGGAATTTGCGCCACGGCTGATGGCGGTGCAGCTGGACGAAGGCGGCGGCAAGCTGCTGCGTCGCAAGATTGAAAACCTGGGTGTTCAGGTGCATACCGAAAAGAACACCAAAGAGATTGTCGCCGGTGAAGAATGCCGTTACCGCATGAACTTTGTCGACGGTTCCTTCCTGGAAACCGACATGATCCTGTTTTCTGCCGGTATTCGTCCACAAGACGAGCTGGCGCGCCAATTCAGTCTGGAAATTGGTGAGCGTGGCGGCATCGTGATCAATGATTACTGCCAGACTTCAAATGAAGATATTTATGCCATCGGTGAATGTGCCCTGTGGGATAATAAAATCTACGGTCTGGTAGCGCCTGGCTACAATATGGCCAAAGTAACTGTTGGCCATATTGTTAGCAGTCTGATTACCCACGAGCCCGCGAAAACGGCTTTTCAGGGTGCGGATATGAGCACCAAGTTGAAATTACTGGGTGTTGAAGTAGCCTCTATCGGTGATGCCCATGGTCGTACCGCCGGCTCCCACAGTTATATATTCAATGATGATGTTGCTGAAGTTTACAAGCGTCTGATTGTTTCTGCTGACGGCAAAAAACTGCTGGGTGCGGTGCTGGTAGGAGATTCTGAAGCCTACGGTACTTTGTTGCAGCTGATGCTCAACGATATGGATATTCCTGGCAACCCGGCGGCGCTGATCTTGCCGTCGATGGATGGTCAGGAGCCAGTTGGGCTGGGTGTGTCATCGTTGCCGGAAACCGCCCAAATTTGTTCCTGTTTTGATGTCACCAAGGGCGATATCAGTGCAGCGGTGCAGGGTGGTTGCTGCACCATGGGGGACATCAAGTCCACAACCCTGGCGTCAACCGGTTGCGGCGGTTGTGCTGCCCTGGTTAAACAGGTCATGGATGCGGAACTGGAAGCGTTGGGTGTTGAGGTTAATACCGATATTTGTGAGCACTTCGCTTATACCCGTGCCGAGCTGGCCGACATCGTCCGGGTACAGGAATACACCACGTTTAAACAGGTGATTGACGGTCACGGCAAGGGCCATGGTTGTGAAATCTGCAAACCTGCTCTGGCGTCGATTCTGGCGTCTTTCAATAACGAATATATTCTGAAAGATGAGCACATCGGTCTGCAGGATACCAACGATATATTCTTGGGTAACATGCAGAAAGACGGTACTTATTCCATTGTACCGCGTGTTGCTGGTGGTGAAATTACCCCTGAAAAACTGATTGTGCTGGGCGAGATCGGTCGCGACTACGACTTGTACACCAAGATTACTGGTGGTCAGCGGATCGATCTGTTTGGTGCGCAGTTGCATCAGTTGCCAGAAATCTGGAAAAAGCTGGTGGCTGCCGGTTTCGAAACCGGACACGCCTATGGCAAGTCGCTGCGTACCGTGAAGTCTTGTGTTGGCTCCACCTGGTGTCGTTACGGCGTGCTGGACTCGGTTTCCATGGCGATTGCTTTGGAGGATCGTTACAAGGGTTTGCGTTCACCACACAAGATCAAGTTCGGTGTGTCGGGTTGTACCCGTGAATGTGCAGAAGCCCAGTCCAAGGATATCGGTGTTATTGCCACAGAGAAGGGCTGGAATCTGTACGTTTGTGGTAACGGTGGTATGCGTCCTCGTCATGCGGATCTGTTTGCTACTGAGTTGGATGATGAAACCCTGATTCGTTATATCGACCGTGTGCTGATGTTTTATGTCCGTACCGCAGATCGTCTGCAGCGGACATCGGTATGGATGGAAAACCTTGACGGTGGTCTGGATTATTTGAAAGACGTTGTTATCAACGACAAGCTGTCCATTGGTGAAGAACTGGAAAACGGTATGACCAAGGTGGTGGGTACTTACCAGTGCGAGTGGAAGACGACGATCGAAAGCCCTGAGAAAATGAAGCGTTTCCAGCATTACATCAACGCGGATGCCGCAGACGATAACCTGCTCTATGTACGTGAGCGCGGTCAGCGTCGTCCGGCAACTGACGTTGAGCGTATTGAACTTGTTGATTTGAACTCTGGCAAATAAGGAAAAACATCATGACTCAGTGGACTCAAGTATGTGCGTTGACCGATATCGCTCCAGATACCGGTGTCTGTGCCTTGCATAATGGCGAACAGGTTGCCCTGTTTCGTCTGGGAGGTAGCGATCAGGTATTTGCTATCGGCAACTACGATCCAATCGGCAAGGCGAATGTTCTGTCGCGTGGTATTGTTGGCTCTATCGGTGATCGCTATGTAGTGGCTTCGCCGCTGTACAAACAGCACTTTGATCTGGCGACTGGCGAATGCCTGGAAGATACCGAAGCAGCGGTAAAAGCCTATCGTGCTCGCGTTGAAGCCGGGCTGGTTGAACTTGCCAGCTGATTTTTCAAGTATCGTTGTTTGATTTAAGGGAGCAAGGATGCTCCTGAACTGTTTTATCGCTTAAAGCCATTTTTTGAATTTCGCACTGAAATTTAAACGGCGGCTATGTTTTGGGCTACCCGGCTTCCCCCTCAGTTTTCCTTCATCGGTCTGTGGCCCGGGTGGTTCCTTTTTCTGCTTGTGCTGTATTCCTGTTGTTTTTGTAATCCAAACTGATAGTCTTGTCACCCTGAGTCAGGTAGCTCATTGGCCTTGTTTCTGAATGACTTTGCATCAGAACGGACAAGTTTCCATGCTCGGCGGCCGACTGTCTTTTGGCGTTGCAATCACTGCGAAAATAATCTGAAAATAGGTGTTTGTTAACCTGTTATTCCATTTTTCAGGCATGTCCATGTGTTCAACCCCGACTACGTTGTGTCAAAAACCATGAGTTTCCCTATCGGCATGGGCCCCTGCACCAGGCAGCCGCGCATTCTTTATTAACGCCTTATTTGTCGCCCGAATAGGCGAATCAGCCTTTTTTGCGGTAGCAAGGAGGATTATTGTCCATGTATGCTTTGCGTACACTCGGATGGTGTAACGATCAGCGATCAGACAAAGATACTTAATAATGACAATAGCTCTAGATATTCAGTTCGGAGGGTTTTCCGCTTCAGGTGGAAGAGACGATAATCAGGATGCGTTTGCGGTATTTCAGCCAGACCCAGGCGTAATTCGCTTCAAGGGTGTCGGTGCCTGTATTGCCGACGGTGCCAGCAGTACCGCAAATGCCCAACAGGCCAGCTCCACCAGTGTGACGCATTTTCTTCACGATTATTACAGTACCCCCGATAGCTGGGATGTGAAGCGCTCAGCCAGCAAGGTGTTAACCTCGCTTAACAGTTGGTTGTATCACCATGGCAAACAGGCTTCTTCCAAGAACAACGGGCTGGTGACGACTTTTAGTTGCGTCTTGGTTCACGGCAGTACGGCACATTTTTTTCACGTTGGCGATAGCCGGGTGTATCTTTGGAGTGGCAACAGCCTGGAGCAAATAACCCGTGATCATGTGCATGAAGGTGGTGGTAATACTTACCTTTCACGCTCACTGGGGATGGACAGCCATATTGAGGTCGACTATTTCCAGCGTGATGTTCATCAGGGGGATGTCTTTCTGCTGACGACGGATGGGGTTCATTCCTTTGTGTCACGCAAGGCGATGGTGGATGCCTTGAATGGAATACGGCCAGAGAGTAGCCAGGCTGATGTTGAAGCGGTGTGCTCGACGCTGGTCAGTCAGGCGATTGATGCGGGCAGTGACGGTAACGGAACCAGTGTGATCTTGCGAGTTCGTCAGTTGCCAGATGAAAGTTTGCAGGAGTCCGGCCCGCAGGTTTCTGAACGCCATATTCCGGCCGTATTGTCTGCTGGTGAGAGTATCGATCATTACCAGATCAATCACATTATAGAGTCCAGTGTTTCCAGTATTACTTACCAGGTTGTTAACAAGCGGAATGGTCGTCTCTATGTGCTGAAAGCCCCGGCGATGGGGATACAGGAAAATAGCGATTACCTGGAATGTTTTGCTCGCGAGCAATGGGTTGCTGAACGTATTAATCATCGTAATGTGATTCGTGCACTGCCTCAGGAAGAATCACGTTACAACTATCATATCTTTGAGTGGGTTGATGGTGTTTCCCTGCGTCAATGGATGTTCGATAACCCCGGTGCGGAAATAAACCAGGTACGCTTGATTGTTGAGCAAATTATCCATGGATTACGGGCCTTGCAGCGCACCGGTTTGATTTATCGTAACCTGACTCCAGACAATGTGCTGGTGGGGCAGGATGGCGGGGTCAAGTTGGTTGATTTGGGCGCTATTATCAGTCGTGAGCTCCCGGCGCTGAAAAATTGGCCGGTTTATGATTCGGTTATTTATCAGGCACCAGAGATTTTGCTGGAACAGGAATACAGTGCCCAGAGCGATCTGTTTGCACTGGGAGTCATTATTTATGAAATGCTGGCAGGGCAAACGCCTTTCCGGCTTGATCGAGTGAAGGAGCACGGTGCTCGTTCTTCGTCAGAGTGGCGTTATCAGAGTATCCGGGGTCATCGTCCTGATATTCCTCTGTGGTTGGATCTGGTGCTGCAGAAGGCCACATCCGCGCATACCAACGAGCGCTATCAGGCGTTTTCGGAGCTGCGTGAAGACCTGTATCGACCGAATGAGCAATTGGTCGGAATGCATTTGCGTCGCTCATTGCTGACCCGTGATCCGGTGTGTTTCTGGCGTTATGCCACCTTGATTTTTGCCGGGGTTGCGGTAGCAGAAGCGGTGGCACTGTTGGCTGCTCAGTAGCATCCAGACTGTTTGGCTCAGATGGCAAAGTAAAAAAAGCCCGATACCGTGAGGATATCGGGCTTTTTTGTGAAGTGCTCAACGAAGCACTCTTGGTCTGTTCGCCAGTAGCGAACTAACGTGCGGCCTGGCGCTGAAGATTGAGTTCCGTAAAGTCGAGCAGGATATGGCCTGATTCAGTGAGCAGGGCATCATCCTCTTCTTTTTTGATCCCTTCAGGGTCGTCAGTTTCCGGTTTTGCGGCCTGAGGGTTGCTTTCATCTTCCAGTTTGGTGAGCAGTACCATCCCTTTGGCCTTACGGCGTTTATTTTCCAGGTCGAGACGTTTCTGATCATTATCCTGGCGTTCAGACTCGCGAGTTTTTTCGTTCAGGGATATTTCGGTCTGTTTGCGCATCTCTTCGATCAGCGCCTTTTGCTCGCGCAGAAAAATAAAGTCAGGATCGGTCTGAACACGCTGTTGGTGTTTTTGCCGCAGTGCTACGACACTGGTGCGAATTTGTTCGTCAGCAGCGTATTTGGCAGGGCGGATTTCATCCCATGGTAGAGCTTCTTCCAGAGCACTTTCTCCAATCTTGTCGGTATCGAATAACGAGGGAAACAGTACGTCAGGAATAACCCCCTGATGTTGTGTGCTCTGGCCAGACACGCGATAGAATTTTGCCTGGGTGATTTTGAGCTGGCCGTGGCGCAGGGGACGTAGTGACTGGACGGTGCCTTTACCAAAGGTTTGGCCGCCGACCACAATGCCGCGGCCGTAATCCTGAATGGCACCGGCAAAAATTTCGGAGGCCGATGCGCTGAGGCGGTTGACCAGTACGACCAGCGCGCCATCATAAAGTACGGTTGGATCTTCATCCGGTAGCACTTCGACATTGCCACGGGTGCTGCGTACCTGAACGACCGGACCCTGAGGGATAAACAGGCCGGTCAGACTGATCGATTCTTCCAGTGAGCCACCGCCATTATTGCGCAAGTCGATAATCAAGCCTTCGATACCCTCCAGGCGCAACTCTTTGATCAGACGAGCGACATCGCGGGTTGTGCTCTTGTAGTCAGGGCGATTTTCCATACGACCCTGAAAATCGATGTAAAATGTAGGAATATCAATAACACCGATACGATGATCCTTGCCGTCGTCGCCCTTGATAATCAGCAGCTCTTTTTGTGCCGACTGCTCTTCCAGTTTGACTTCGTCACGGACAATGGCAATCACCTTGGTATCGTTGCCGACGCTGTCGGACGGGATGACTTCAAGGCGCACCGTGGTGCCCTTGGGCCCACGAATAAGATCAACCACCTCGTCCAGCCGCCAGCCAATGACGTCGGTGATGCTACCATCCCGGTTTTGGCCAACCCCGACAATTTTGTCAGCGGGGTGCAAGTTTTTGGCTTTGTCAGCGGGGCCAGCTGGCACCAGTCGCACAACCTTGGTGTATTCATCTTCGCCTTGTAATACCGCACCAATTCCCTGTAACGACAGGCTCATATTGATGTTGAAATTCTCGGTGTTACGGGGAGAAAAATACTGGGTATGGGGGTCAAACGCCCGTGTTACCGCATTCATCACTGCCTGGTAGGCATCTTCCGGTTTGTTTTGATGAATCCGGTTGAGCTGGTTTTGATAGCGTTTTTGTAACAGCTCGAGGGCTGCCTTGTGATCCTTGCCGCTCATGGTGAGATTCAGAATCGAATTTTTCAAGCGCTTGCGCCACAGGTCATCCAGCTCAATGGCTGATGTCGCCCAGGGGGCGTTTTCGCGATCAAGATTCAGTCGTTCATCGTTGTCAAAGTGGTATTCTGCTGCCCGTTCTGACAGTTCAGAGAGCATAAAAGTCAGGCGTTCATTGACCCGCTGTTGTAACCGGTTGTAGATAAAGAAAGGAACTGTCAGGTCTCCGCGCATCAGCACGTCGTCAAACTGTTTGCGATATTTTTCGAATGACTGCACATCGCCGGCGAGCAGATAGCTGCGCGTGCCGTCGAGATCTTCCAAATAGAGGTCAAATATCTTGCTCGACAAACGGTCGTCAAGCCGCTGAAGCTCATAATGACCGCGCAGCAAATTATTGAGTATTTGCTGGGTGGTAACGGCCTGTTCTCTGGTCGGTTCCAACGGCGTAAAGGGCGTTCCGGGACTGACGTCCTGAAGAGCGGCGATAGCAGCTGTTGAAGTAAAAATTACTGTCAATAACAGCAATGACGAAAGCGCTTTTGATAGTCTCAAATACATAGTTACAGCCAGACGTCTACTCGTTGTTTTCAAATTTGTACAACCACTGGGGTATGGGTATGCTTGATCGCCGCCATTTGGCCGCTACTGTAAGGCACCATAATGCAGGCCGATGCGGATGCCAAGCGGTCAATTACAGACGGTCTTGCTAACCGCTTGGTACATAACGGGAGCCTGAGAAAAGTTTTGATGCCAAGGAATAAAAATAATTCCTTGTCTGCGGCTATTGATACTGGAAAGCCGGGCATTTGAGCGATTTCGCTGCAGTCTGTAGCGGGACGTTTTCGAACACTACGAGCAGGAGTCAGTATGGCCAGAGTAACGCTTGAATTACCGCAGACGTTTGAGTTTTCGGTGGATCTCGATGTGCGGATATCGGAAATCAATTACGGTAATCACCTGGGCAATGACCGTATGGTGACGCTATTGCACGAGGCGCGTTTGCGTTATTTACGCCAGTTTGATTTTGCCGAACTCAATATTGAGGGCTTTGGTATTATGGTGACGGATCTGATAGTCAGTTTTCGGGCAGAATCCTTTGTTGGTGATGTACTGACGTTTGAAGTCGGGGTGACGGATTTCAACAAGTATGGCTGTGATTTTATCTATCGCGTCAGCAATCAGGCGCAAGGAAAATTAGTGGCTGAAGCAAAGACTGGCATCGTGTTTTTTGACTATGAGGAACGCAAGCTGGCTCGGGTACCGGCGGTCTTTATTGAGCGTTGTTCCGCCGCAGGATAGCGTCAGCAAGAAAAAACGAGTCCTCAGGACTCGTCACTGCTGATACCGAGGTCGTCAAAGTATTCGGTGATAAAATCGAGAAAGGCACGACTTTTGGTCGCCAGGTAGCGGTTTTGCGGAAAAACGACCTTGATCGTCCTGACCGGAATTTCGACGTCACTGAACAAGCGTACGAGTTCACCATTCTGCAAGTGATGGTCGGCAATATACGTGGGTATTGCGGTAATCCCCATACCCGCCAGGCAGGCTTCGTACACCATATCGATATCGTTGACCGACAGCTTGCGTTCGACGCTGGACAAGGTGAAGCCATGATCCTTTTCGAACTGGCGCAACCAGTTGATTCGAGCAAATTCGGCATTGGTGACCATCAGGATACGGTGACGGTTGAGATGTTCCAGCGAGGTGGGTGTGCCCCAGACCTTGAGGTACTTTGGGGAAGCACAAACCACGATGTTCTGGCGTGCAACTGGCTTGGCGATCAGGCGGGAATCTTCCAGTGTGCCGATACGCAAGGCAAAGTCGTAGCCTTCTTTAACGATATCCAGCGGTCGGTCGGAGATATGCAGATCGAAACTGATATCCGGGTATTTTTCTGAAAAATCATTAAACATCCGGGCAAGTTCGCGGCGGCCAAAATTGGACATTGCGGTGATTCGCAAACGTCCGCGTGGCGTCACATCAAAATCGGTGACCAGTTTTTCGGCTTCAGAGATGGACTCCAGAATGTTCTCACAATGCTGATAGAACATCTGTCCCGCTTCGGTTGGGCTAACGGAGCGGGTGGTGCGATTCAGTAGTCGCACCCCCAGTCGTTCTTCCAGGCCACTGATTTGCTTGCTGACGGCTGACGGTGTGACGCCAAGCGAGTCGGCGGCAGAGGTAAAATTGCGAGCGCGAACAACAGAAACAAATGTTTGCAGAGTGTCTATTCGGGACATGGATACGATTCTTGCCGAAAACCAGATTAGTGCCGCAGTATAGTTAATCCTGAGGAAATAATCAGCTTGCTTCCGGTGTCTTTTGTGTCGAATTGACACTCATTCGACACCTGCCAGGCAGTTTGTCAGCGAATCAGTGCATTCTGGCGGCCATTAACATCCTGTTGGCTGATTATCGCAGGGTCGTTTACAGGCCATTATCCTGCGGCGTTACGCCGTCGCTGGCATTGGGAGTGCTACGGCGACGGGGTTGCCAGAGATTGACCACCCCGGCGAGGATAATCAAGGTTGCGCCTGCTGCGGTTGTCCAGCCGGGAATTTCATCCCAGAACCACCAACCCATCAAGGCCCCATAAATAACGGCGCTGTAAACATAGACGCCGACCTTACCCGTCGGTGCTGTGCGGTAAGCCTTGGTCAATGCCAGCTGACCCGTCGTGGCGACGACGCCCATAGCTGCGAGCCATAACCAGGCATCGGTGGGAACCGGGTGCCAATTCAGCAGTGCGGCTGGCAGGGATACCAGACTGGCGATCAGGCCAAAATAGAAAACGATCCGTTGGCTGGATTCCGTCACCGACATTCGGCGGATGGTGACTTTGGCCAGCGCTGCCAGCGCGGCCCCCAACAGACCGATCAGTGCCGCAAAGGTAAAGGCACTGTCGGCACCCGGCCGCAAGATAACAGCAACGCCGGAAAATCCGATCAGCAGTGCCAGCCAGCTAAATTTGCCCGCAGGTTCTTTTAACCACCACCAGGCCAGTAACGGCATGAAAAAGGGGCTCGACAGTTTGACAAGAAAGGCTTCTGTCAGGGGCATATTGCCCAGTGCCCAGAAATAACAGTACATCGCAGCAACACCGACAAGGCCGCGCATCAGGTGCCAGTGCCAGACTTGAGTCTTCAGACTGCCAATGCCGGTATTGAGAATCAGTGGTGCCAGCACAATCAGCCCAAGCAGATTGCGGAAAAACACCACTTGCTCGGTGGAAAGGTCTTCTGACAGGTGTTTGATTAACGCGCCCATAATGGCCAGCAGGGCTTCTCCAACGAGCAAATACAGTGCTCCGATACGCAGTTCGCGACTCACGGTGGTGAAATTCCTTTAAATTACTTGAAATGACTCAATATTGGACGTGGAGTGCAGGAGTATCGTTTATTTGCACCGACCGCGATTGTTGCTATGTGGGCAGTATACGGTTCGGCGATGAATATTGCTCAGGATCAATAAAGTAACTATTAGATTTTCTTGGTTTTATCCTTTACTACTTGAAATTTATTCATTCAGTCGCCATTTAGGTGGTAGTGATTAATTAGTACAACAGTTGCGAGTGCCTGCCTGGTTGGGCTGGTGTTTGCCGGTATTTCCAGAGGAGAAACTCAGTATGCGTATGGATCGTTTAACTACCAGTTTGCAAAACGCATTGGCAGAAAGCCAAAGCCTGGCGCTGGGCCAGGATCACAATCAGATAGACACTGTCCATTTGTTACTGGCATTGCTACAGCAGGCCAATAGTTCAATCAAGGATGTCATTCGTCGTGTCGGCAGTAATGTGCCGCAGTTGGAGCAGGCTTTACAAAGGGTGTTGTTGGATCAGCCACGGGTAAGCAACCCTGACGGGCAAATCCAGATTTCACCGGAGCTGGGGCGGTTGTTGAACCTCACTGAAAAAGCCGCTCAGAAGCAGGGTGATCAATACGTCTCCAGCGAAATTTTCTTGCTGGTGGCGTTGGAAGACAAGGGTGCTGCTGGTAATGCGCTGAAGGCGGCGGGTCTCGATAAGGACAAGGTCAGCAAAGCGATTGAAGATATGCGAGGTGGTGAGTCCGTGCGTGACGCCAATGCCGAGGACAGCCGTCAAGGGCTGGAAAAATACTGTATCGACCTGACCGAACGGGCAGAAGCGGGCAAGCTGGATCCGGTGATTGGTCGTGATGACGAAATTCGCCGCACTATTCAGGTATTGCAGCGCCGAACCAAAAACAATCCGGTATTAATTGGTGCTCCTGGCGTCGGTAAAACCGCCGTGGTGGAAGGTCTGGCGCAGCGTATTGTGAATGGTGAAGTACCGGATACCCTCAAGAACAAGCGCATTTTGTCGTTGGATATGGGCGCGCTGGTGGCGGGTGCCAAGTATCGGGGTGAGTTTGAGGAACGGTTGAAAGGCGTATTGAAAGATGTCGCCAAGGAAGAAGGCCGCATCGTACTCTTTATCGATGAGTTACATACCATGGTGGGGGCTGGCAAGGGCGAAGGCTCAATGGATGCTGGCAATATGCTCAAGCCAGCGCTGGCTCGTGGTGAGCTGCATTGTGTGGGAGCGACCACGCTGGATGAATATCGGGAATTTATCGAAAAGGACGCTGCCCTGGAGCGCCGCTTCCAGAAGATTCTGGTGGATGAGCCTTCCGTTGAAGATACCATCGCGATTTTACGTGGTCTCAAAGAACGCTACGAGGTTCATCACGGCGTACAAATTACCGACAGTGCCATTATCGCTGCGGCAAAACTATCGACCCGTTACATTGCCGATCGGCAATTACCCGACAAGGCGATTGACCTGATTGATGAGGCCGCATCGGTGATTCGAATGGAAATCGATTCCAAGCCCCAGGAAATGGACAAACTGGAACGTCGCCTGATTCAGCTCAAGATTGAACGCGAGGCTCTGCGTAAAGAAAAGGACGAAGCGGCGAAAAAACGCTTGAGCGACCTGAATGAAGAAATCAATAAATCCGGTCGTGCCTATGTCGAGCTGGAAGATGTCTGGAAACAGGAAAAATCCTTGCTGGAAGGGGCATCAAAATCCAAGGAGTTACTGGAGCAGGCACGGATTGAGCTGGATGCTGCTCGTCGTAGCGGTGATTTACAACGTATGTCGGAGCTGCAATATGGCCGTATTCCAGAGTTGGAAAAACAGCTAGCCAGTGCCAACGAAGCCGAAGCTAATGGCTCACAAGAGTTTACCCTGCTGCGCAATAAAGTGACGGAAGACGAAATCGCCGAAGTGGTTTCGCGCTGGACTGGTGTTCCGGTGAACCGGATGCTGGAAGGGGAGCGGGAAAAACTGCTGCGTATGGAAGACGTCCTGCACGAATCGGTCGTCGGTCAGGATCAGGCTATCAAGGCGGTTGCCAATGCCGTACGTCGTTCCCGTGCCGGTCTGTCTGATCCGAATCGCCCCAATGGCTCTTTCCTGTTTCTTGGCCCTACCGGGGTGGGCAAGACCGAGTTGTGCAAGGCACTGGCAACCTTTCTGTTTGATAGCAAGGACGCCATGGTGCGCATCGATATGTCGGAATATATGGAGAAGCACTCCGTCTCCCGCCTGATCGGTGCACCTCCTGGCTATGTGGGTTATGAAGAAGGTGGTCATCTAACCGAAGCGGTGCGGCGCAAGCCCTACTCGGTAATCTTGCTCGACGAAGTCGAGAAGGCGCATCCGGATGTCTTTAATATCTTGTTGCAAGTACTGGATGATGGCCAGCTGACCGATGGTCATGGGCGCCGGGTTAATTTCAAGAATACTGTGTTGGTGATGACCTCGAACCTGGGATCTGATGTGATTCAGACCCTGTTCGCCGACCAACCTTATGAAGGCATGCGGGATGCGGTCATGGAAATCGTTGGTAACCACTTCCGGCCGGAATTTATCAACCGTATTGACGAGGCGGTGGTGTTCCATCCACTCATGAAAGATCAGATCCGTGGCATTGCCGATATTCAGCTGCAACTGTTGCGTGATCGCTTGAGCGAGCGTGATCTGGCGCTGGAGCTCAGTGATACCGCCATCACCAAGCTGGTGGATATTGGTTATGATCCAGTATTTGGTGCTCGTCCTCTAAAGCGTGCGATTCAGCGCTGGATTGAAAACCCGTTGGCGCAAGATATTCTCTCAGGCAAATTTATGCCCGGAGATACCATTGTGGCGGATGTGGTTTATCAGGATGATGGAGAGTCGACTCTCGGATTCAGTGCACGGCACTAACGGTATTAAATGGTAACAATGGCGTAAGCTATTTGAGCGTCAATCCGACTGGCGGCCTGAAGGGGCCGCTTTTTTTATGGGAGCTGGTTCCGCATGTTATCTTTTGTGTCTGTATGATAATCATCGGGATGTTGTCGTGACGTATTAATGTTGCGTTACCGGTCACAAGGGATCTGGAGGAAATTGTTATGAATCCAAGCACGGAAAATCAATGGCTGGCGAATTCGTGTCGGCTACTGGCTATCGTTGCCACGTTGTTATTGGGTGCCTGTGCATCAGTCGCCGGTTCAGTTGTTGATCTTGGCAGTAGTCGTGCCGAGCACAGTCTTCATTGCGGGATGCCGGCCGGAGTCACACTGAAGGATGATGGCAGTCAGGTAGTGATTGCTCTGGGTCAGCGCCCAACGCCAGGTTACCAGGTGATGCTTGATCAAAGTGAAATGATGGATGGTGTGGTTCTGATTCGCTTTCATGAACAACAACCACAGCAAGGCATGGCGGTGGCGCAGGTCATGACGTCTCCCTGTATGGTGTTGACGTTGCCGGAGGAGTGGCAATCGATGCGGGTCAGTAGCAGCGACTCTGGTGGTGTTTGGCAATTTTATAATCCGGCTAACCCCCGTTAGGAGCTGGTTTGGCAATTATATTGGGTATAGACCCCGGTTCCCGTGTGACCGGTTTTGGTGTGATTAACGCGATTGGCCAGCGGGTGGAGTACATCACCAGTGGCTGTATTCGGTGTGATGACGGCGAGATGCCGCAGCGGCTGCAGACCATTTTTACTTCCGTTAACGAATTGATTGAAACCTGGTCGCCACAGCAGTTTGCAATCGAGCAGGTATTTATGGGTAAAAATGCGGCTTCGGCACTGAAACTCGGTCAGGCTCGTGGTGTGGCCATGGTGGCGGCGGCGCTGCAGCAATTACCGGTGGCTGAATACGCACCACGAGCCATCAAAATGGCGGTGACTGGTACGGGGGGGGCCGAGAAAGAACAAGTCCAGCACATGGTTCAGACATTATTAAAACTTCCTGGGCGTCCTCAGGCCGATGCCGCCGATGCGTTGGCCATCGCACTTTGCCATGCGTTTACCGCCGCCAGTCTGGTCGCCCAGGCCGGTGCGCGCGGCAGCCGCAGAGGGCGTCCTCTCAACTTTCCGGGTTGACCCCGCCGGGGCTTTGGCAGGACTGTTGAGCAGTGCTTGGCTTTGCTGGTAGTCTAGGCCGTTTTCCGCGCAGGTACCGCTATGATTGGTCGTTTACAGGGCATTGTGCTCGAAAAATCCGCCCCGGATTTGCTGATTGATGTCAATGGCGTTGGTTATGAGGTTCAGGCGCCACTGACAACTTTTGCGGTGCTTGGCCGTATTGGTGAATCCGCCGTTTTATATACCCATTTGGCGATCCGGGAAGATGCCCATCAGCTGTATGGCTTTAGTGATAAAAGCCAGCGTTCGCTGTTCCGTACCCTGATCAAGGTCAGCGGCGTTGGCCCCAAGCTGGCACTGGCCATCTTGTCTGGCATGGATGTGAACGCGTTCGCAATGTGTGTTCATAATGAAGATATTACTGCCCTGACTCGACTGCCTGGCGTTGGTAAAAAAACGGCGGAACGCCTGGTTGTGGAAATGCGCGATCGGCTGAAAGAATGGCAGACACCAGCGCCTCTGTGGCAAGCCGCCGATCATGCTGAGCAGGCTTCCGCAGATCAAGTACTGCTGGAGGCTGAGTCGGCGCTGGTATCTCTGGGATACAAGCCAACAGAGGCGGCCCGGATGTTAAATAAAATCGCTGATCAGGCCTCGACCTCTGAAGAGCTGATTCGTCTGGCGCTTAAAAACAGTCTGGGTAACACATGATAGAAACGGATCGTTTTATCAGCCCCGTCTCTGCTCCGGGGGAAGAACATCAGGATCGGGCCATCCGTCCCAAAACACTCGAAGACTATATTGGTCAGCCGGTTGTACGGGAGCAGATGGAAATATTTATTGGCGCTGCCCGTGCCCGTAATGAAGCACTTGATCATACTCTGGTGTTTGGTCCGCCAGGGTTGGGAAAAACCACCCTGGCCAATATTATCGCGGTTGAAATGGGGGCTGCGATCAAGTCAACCTCCGGGCCAGTATTGGAAAAAGCCGGTGATCTGGCAGCAATGTTAACCAATCTCGAAGCCGGAGATGTACTGTTTATTGATGAGATTCATCGCTTGAATCCGGCGGTAGAAGAAGTGCTTTATCCGGCGATGGAAGACTATCAGCTCGATATTATGGTAGGGGAGGGGCCGGCTGCCCGTTCCATCAAGATTGAATTGCCTCCTTTTACGCTGGTGGGCGCGACGACTCGGGCAGGTTTGTTGACCTCGCCACTGCGGGATCGGTTTGGAATCGTCCAGCGGCTGGAATTTTATAATGAGGACGACCTCAGCTATATCGTCAGTCGCTCCGGGTTGTTATTGGGGTTAGAGGTTGACAGTGCGGGTGCGCGTGAGATTGCCCGTCGTGCCAGAGGCACTCCACGGATTGCCAATCGGTTATTACGCCGGGTACGGGATTACGCCCAGGTGAAGGGTGACGGTACGGTGGATCTGGCGTGTGCGGATGCCGCATTGAATATGTTGAATGTTGATGCCCAAGGGTTCGACCACATGGATCGCCGCCTGTTACTGACCCTGATGGAAAAGTACGACGGCGGCCCGGCCGGTGTCGACAGCCTCGCGGCATCGATAGGCGAGGAGCGGGATACCATTGAAGATGTGTTGGAACCCTATCTGATGCAGCAAGGCTATATTACCCGCACGCCACGCGGTCGCATGGCGACTCGGCTGGCATATCTGCATTTTGGTTTGCAACTGCCGACACGATTTGGACAACAAGATGACCCGGTTTGATTGGCCTGTGCGTATTTACATTGAAGACACGGATGCTGGCGGCATTGTCTACTACGCCAATTATCTGCGTTATATGGAGCGTGCCCGTACCGAATGGCTGCGGGCAATGGCTATTGGTCAGGAAGTATTACGACAGCAGGGCATCCTGTTTGTGGTTACCGCCGTTGAGGTCAAATACCGCAAGCCTGCCAGGCTGGACGATGAACTGAATGTCTCGGTTCAGGTCGATAACGTTGGCAAGGCCCGTTTACATATGTCGCATCAGGTCAGTCGTATCAACCAGTCTGGTGACCATGAGCTGTTGGTTGAGGCAGGGGTCGTTGTGGCCGCCATGAATATCGAAGGCAGGCCAGTGGCCTTACCACCAATCATTACAACCAGACTGCAGGATCATCAATCCAGCAGTCGCTAAACTAACGGATGTCAGGGAGTAGCAGTGAACGAATCCATGTCCATTTTCAGCCTGGTTGCCAGTGCCAGTATCGTTGTGCAATTGGTAATGCTGCTGCTGTTAGCCGCATCGGTCGGCAGTTGGGTAGTGATTTTTCAGCGCAGCCGATTGTTATCGTCCAGTCGCGCCCAGTTGCTGGATTTTGAGGATCGTTTCTGGTCTGGTGTTGACCTCAACGATCTGTATCGGGAATGTCAGGCGCAAGAGACCACCAGCATGATCGAAAACGTATTTATGGCTGGTCTGAAGGAATTTGGCAAAATGCGTCAGCAGAATACCCACGACCCGGATGCTATGATCCAAGGCTGTCAGCGTGCCATGCGGATTGCCATTACCCGTGAATCGGAAGCATTGGATGCGCATCTGCCGATGCTGGCCACCGTCGGCTCCACCAGTCCGTATATCGGCCTGTTTGGTACGGTGTGGGGTATTATGAGTGCGTTCCACGGCCTGGCATCGGTCAAGCAGGCGACAATTGCTACGGTTGCACCGGGTATTTCCGAAGCGTTGGTCGCCACGGCGATGGGGTTGTTAGCGGCGATTCCGGCGGTTATTTTCTACAATCGTTTTGCCTCGCGGGTCGATCATCTGACCACTGGTATGCACACCTTTGCCGATGAATTTTCCTCGTTGCTGTATCGTCAGGCATTACGCTTGAAACAAGGGGCCAAGCCTGCGGCAAGCGGAGAAAAATAATGGAGCCAATGCAGCCCCCTGCCGCGAAACGACGTCCTATCGCAGAAATCAATGTCGTGCCTTACATCGATGTGATGCTGGTGCTGTTGGTCATTTTTATGGTGACGGCCCCCATGCTGGTGCAAAGTGTCCAGGTTAATTTGCCTCGGGTTGATTCAGCCCCTGTCGAAATTGAACCCGACGACAACACCATCATTGTCTCGGTTAACCAGCAAGGCGTGTATTTTATCGAGCGTGATGATGATCAGCCCGCTGCCATGACGCTGATTCAGGTGCAGGATTACATTACCAAGGTAAAAGCCGAGGTACCCACTACCCGTGTGATGATCCGGGGCGATGAACGGGTTGCTTATGGCAAGGTTGTTCGGCTAATGGGTGGTTTGCAAGTGGCAGGTATCGCCGATGTGGGTTTGATTACGGAATCTCCTGATCCGGAAGTGACCGAGTGAAGCAGTGGTTCAAACCTTCATCTTACCCCTTGCCTGTCGTGTTGGCTGTTGTGTTGCACGGGGTCGTGGCCGGTTTGTTCCTGCTGGAATTGCCAGACGATACTCGTCATATTCGTCCACCCGTACCCAAACATATTATTGCCAATGTCGTCGAGACAGAAAACCGTGCGGTGCAGCAACGCCAGCAGCAACAGGATAAAAAACAGCAGCAGGCGTTGCAGGACGCCCAGCGCCGCAAGCAGCAGGCAGAAGCTGAGCTAAAGAAAAAACAAGCGGCAGACAAAGCAAAAAAACAGCGTGAAGCAGACGCGCTGGCATTAAAACAACAGCAGCAAGCTGACAAGATCAGGCAGGAAAAAGCACAGCAACTACAAGAGCAGCAAGCAGAGGCCGCCGCCAGGGCAAAAATAGATGCTGAAGCAAAAGCAGCAAAGGCTGCGAAAGAAAAAGCCGCTGCTGATGCTCTCCGTGAGCAGCAGTCACGTGCGGATGAGCAGCAATTGATGGAGCAGCTGGCAACCGAACAGGCTGCTCAGGAAATGCAGCAACGGCAAGAAAATGAGCGCCGTGCCAAAGTCGAAGCAGAGCTGGAAGCCGATTTTGTTACCCAACTCAGAGAGAAAGTAGAACGCAGCTGGCTTTATCCGCCAGCGGTCAAACCGGAGCAGCAAGTGACGGTGCGTATTAATCTGGTGCCGACCGGAGAAGTGATCAGCGTTGTCGTTATCAAGGGCAGCGGCAATACGGCGCTGGATCGTTCGGTTGAGCAAGCAGTACTAAAGGCATCACCGCTGCCGGTTCCCAAAGACGTTCATGTATTTGAACGCAGTTTCCGAACACTCACCATGGTTTTCAGACCGGAGAATGCAACGTGGTAAAACAATGGATCAGCGCACTGGTGCTGTTTATGCTCGCAGGGTTGGCACAGGCCGAGTTAGTTATCGAGGTTACCCAGGGGAAACAATCGGCTATTCCTGTGGCAGTGGTGCCTTTTGAGTGGAGTGGTGCGGGGGCGTTGCCGGAAGACATCAGCGGTATCGTCGCCAATGATCTGGGCAGCAGCGGCTATTTCAAGGTATTGCCTGTTGCCAATATGATCAGTCAGCCAACCACTCTTGAGGCGGTCGCTTATAGTGACTGGCGCAATTTGCGCCAGGATTTTGTCGTAATTGGCCGTATTTCAATGGATGAAAGCGGATATACAATGGAATTCCATGTTCTGGATGTCCACCAGAAAGTAGAGTTATTGCGCCACCGAGTTAAAGGTAAGGCAAACCAGTTACGGGATATCGCTCATTATATCAGCGATTATGTGTTTGAAAAATTGACGGGTATTCCGGGCGTGTTTTCCACCCGGCTTATCTATGTGACGACCAATCGCGAGCGCAGTCGTTTTAATCTGAATTATGCCGACGCTGACGGTGCCAGAGAGCAGCTTATTTTTACTTCCAAGGATCCGATTATCTCTCCTGCTTGGGCGCCGGATGGTAAGACGGTTGCTTACGTATCGTTCGAAAGTGGTCGCAGTGCCATTTATTTCCAGGAGCTGGCAACCGGTAAGCGAGAACTGGTGCTCAAGATGGAGGGCTCAACCAGTGCGCCGGCGTTTTCACCGGATGGTACCCGACTGGCATTTGTTCGATCGAGCCTTGGCAATCCTGATATTTATGTGATGGACCTGGGCAGCCGCAAGATTGAACGATTGACCACTCATTATGCGATTGACACCGAACCCCAGTGGATGGCGGATAATCGCCACCTGGTATTTACATCCAATCGCGCCGGCGGGCCGCAGATATATCAACTGGACGCCAGTAACAAAGCCGTCAAGCGACTGACATATGAAGGGAATTATAATGCCCGAGCCAGAGTCACGGATGACGGCAGAAAACTGATTTACGTACATCGTGAGGGCGAGAACTTCCATATTGCTTCCCAGGATCTGGATTCGGGACAAGTTCATATTCTGACAACAGAGACCGACCTTGATGAGTCGCCCAGTGTTGCACCTAATGGAAGTATGGTAATTTATGCAGCCAGTGAAGCAGATCGCAGCATATTGGCCGCAGTGTCTGTGGATGGTGAAGTTAAATTTCGATTACCGTCGAAATATGGCGACGTCAGAGAACCTGCGTGGTCACCGATTTTTTAAAAAACTAAAATCATCAAGTGGAGTGGGAAGACAGTTATGCAAATAAATGCATTGTACAAGGCTTTGGGTTTGACTCTGGGCGCACTGCTGGTCGCTGCATGTTCAAGCACTGGTGAAATCAATGAAGGCGAGTCCAGCGAGACTGTAACCAAGGCCGAAGAAGTTACCACTGAAGTAACAGAGGCGGTTGAGGAAACCAGCACTACTGCGGTTGATACTTCTGCCGTCAGTGGTGAGTCTCTGGAATCCCGGATGACGGAAGCCGAAGCAGCACTGCTTGAGCAGACTGTGTTCTACTTTGATTTCGATCAGAGCACGATCAAGAGTGATAGCAAGGCTGCCTTGAAAGTTCACGCTGCCTACCTGGCTGCCAACAGCTCTGCCCGTGTTGTTCTGGAAGGTCATGCTGACGAACGCGGTACCGTAGAGTACAACCTGGCCCTGGGTGAGCGTCGTGCTATGGCTGTGCGTCGTTTCCTGTTGGCAAATGGTGCCAGTGCCAGCCAGCTGGAAGTCGTCAGCTTTGGCGAAGAACGCCCGGTTGTTATGGGTCACAGCGAATCCAGCTGGGCCAAGAACCGTCGTGTTGAAGTGAAATACCAGAGCCGTTAATGAAATCACTGTACTTCCTTTGTGCTCTGACACTGGGTGTTAGCGTACAAGCGGAGGAGTGGGTTTCAGTAGGAGCTGCCCCTGTGGCAGCTCCTGCGGCATCAACTGCTTCCGTTTCCCAGCCTGCATATCCCCCCTCTTCCCTGAATGACTCTCCTACGGATACTTCTCCGGAACTGGTCAACGAGTTGTTGATGCAGGTTGAACAAATGCAGCAGGAAATCGCTGAACTGCGTGGGCAAATTGAACAGCAGGGTAATGAATTACGCCAGCTGAAGCGGGATGGAGATAATCGTTATCTGGATTTGGATCGGCGAATCGTTTATTTGACGACAGAGGTTGATAAAAAACCGGTATCGCTCTCTGAAACGCCACGGGCGTCTGCTCAGGACGCTTATAACCAGGCAATGACTCTGGTGCGAGACAAGCAGTTCGAACAGGCTAATCAGGTGTTCGGCAATTTTGTCAAACAGTATCCTGAGGATGCTCTGGTGGCGAATGCCTGGTACTGGAATGGCGAGGTGTATCTGGTGCGGGGAGAATACCCGTCGGCACTGGAAAGTTTTCGTACAGTGATCGATCATTTTCCTGATCACGGCAAAGCAGCCGATGCGACTTACAAGTATGCGGTAACCTTGCACAAGTCGGGGGATGTCGAAGCGGCCCGGCATTGGCTGGAGACGATCAGGGAGCGTTATGCAACCTCTTCTCCCGGAACGGTACGTCAGGCCGAGGCATATTTGAAAAAAATGGCGTCGACAAAGTAAATATTCATCAAAAAGACTTGTCACGTCGATAAATATAAGTATTATATGCGCCTCCTTCGGGTCGTTAGCTCAGCTGGTAGAGCAGTTGGCTTTTAACCAATTGGTCGCTGGTTCGAATCCAGCACGACCCACCACTTAAAATTCGGCGTCAGCTTGTAGTTGCCCCAGGCAATAATGAACTGAGAATGAATGAAGCCTGTGCCAGAGTTTCTTCAATCGTTAAATTTAAAGTGGGGTAACTTACTGAAAAGGTTGACAATTTATACCTGATCAGTACAATGCGAAGGTATCGGGTCGTTAGCTCAGCTGGTAGAGCAGTTGGCTTTTAACCAATTGGTCGCTGGTTCGAATCCAGCACGACCCACCAATTCCTGAAAAGGGAGAAAGCTTTGCTTTCTCCCTTTTTTATTGGCGATTTACTCAAACGCAGTGGCCCATTGCCTGCATTTCTGCTGTGTTACACTTGGCCCTGTTTGTACTCCGACTGGTATCCGAGAATCCTATGTCCCAGGCAGCTGAACAAGAACAACGACATATTGTCCAGGATTTCTGGGCAGCTCCCGAAGCGCCGCTTGATGCTGATCAGATCGCTCATTACAGAGAGCAAATCCGTTTGCTACTGAAGCGTGAAGACGCTGTTCTTGTTGCCCATTATTATACCGATCCAACAATCCAGGCTTTGGCGGAAGAAACCGGAGGTTGCGTTTCTGACTCCCTTGAAATGGCTCGTTTTGGTGCTAATCATCCGGCCAGTACGTTGGTTGTTGCTGGGGTACGTTTCATGGGGGAGACTGCCAAGGTACTCAGCCCTGAAAAACGGGTGTTGATGCCGACCTTGGAAGCTACTTGTTCATTGGATCTCGGCTGCCCTGTGGATGAATTTACCGCTTTTTGTGACCAACACCCGGATCGTACGGTTGTGGTGTATGCCAATACGTCAGCGGCAGTAAAGGCCCGTGCCGATTGGGTTGTGACCTCCAGTATTGCTCTGGATGTTGTTAGTTATTTACACGGCAAGGGTGAAAAGCTGATCTGGGCACCTGATCGTCATCTCGGGGATTATGTGCGCCGACAAACCGGTGCGGATATGATTCTCTGGGACAGCGAGTGTATTGTTCACGATGAATTCAAGGCTAAAGGGTTGCAGGACTTGCGGCTGGTTTATCCGGATGCTGCGATCTTGGTACACCCGGAATCCCCCCATTCTGTGATTGAGTTGGCCGATGCCGTGGGTTCTACCAGTCAATTGATCAAGGCGGCGGTGGAGTTGCCTAATCCGGTGCTGATTGTTGCGACTGATAAGGCTATTTTCTACAAGATGCAGCAGGCCGTGCCTGACAAATTATTGGTTGAGGCGCCGACTTCGGGTAACGGCGCAACTTGTCGCAGCTGTGCTCACTGCCCCTGGATGGCGATGAATGGCCTGCGTAATATTGCCAGTGTCTTGGATGATGGCAGTCAGGAAATTTTTGTGGCTGAGCCACTTCGGGTCGGGGCGATTCGCAGCTTGCAGCGCATGCTGGACTTTAAGGCCTAACAGGTTGCTGGCATTGAGCTGGTTACCTACTGGGCACCTCTATAAATGACAGCGATCAAAAATCGCTCGCGACATTTTTAGAGGCACTCTACTCCAGTTGTTTGCGGCTGGCAGCCATTTGTTTTAGTCGTTCTTTCAGCGCCTCCTGGCGTTGAAAATCTTTCTGTTTGGCGGCGGCGGCGATGGCTAAATCCATTTGTCGGCTGGCTTTGGCAGACTCCCCGCTAAAAAACAGATATTCAGCATTGGCTCGGTAGGCGAGCACGCTATTGTTGGCTTTGGCGGCCAGTTGACTCAACTGGAACCAGAGTCCGGGTGTTGTTGGTCGCTGTTCGGTCAAGGGGCGCAAACTATTGACGGCCTCTTCGGGACGGCCAAGATCCGCCAGCACGTTGGCTCGGGTACTGATCAGCAAATAACTGCCGGGATGATAGGTCAACGCCATGGTGAGCATTTCCAGCGCCTGCTCGGCCTGATGTGTTGCCGTCAGGATTTTAGCCAGCAGTGCCAGAGATGCCGGTGACTGCTGGTAGCTTTCGCCCAGTTGCTTCAGTTGCTGGAGGGCTGTTTTGGTATCTTGTTGTTGCAAGGCCTGTTCGGCCAGAGTGTAGTGAGCGGCGTTGCGGGTCAGTGCTGAATTATCGGTTGCTTCGGCTTCGCGTATAAAAGTGTCGGTTATCGTTGCTTCGGTGAGTTGATAACGAATACGGGCGCGATTTTTAAGTATGGCGAAGTCAAAGCTCAGATGCCGAGGCTGCGAAGTGTAGCCTTCTGCACGGGCGGCGGCGTCAGATACCCGGCTGAGTGTCAGTGGGTGGGTGAGCAAGAATTCGGGCGGCTTGTCGCCAATGCGGCTGGCTGCCATCATCTGGTTAAACATGGATGGCATGGCTTGCGGGTCGAAGCCGGACTCGGCCAGAGTGTTGATGCCGATGCGGTCGGCTTCTCGCTCCCAGTCTCGGCTATAGGCCAGTTGTGACTGAATGGATGCCGCCTGACCTGCCATCAGGCCGGCAAATCCGGCATCAGCATTATTGGTCGCAATCAGGAGAATAGAGGCCAATAGAGTGGCAATGGCGATGGGTTGCTGTTGTTCCGCACGCTCTATTTGACGCGCGAAGTGACGCTGGCTCAGGTGAGCCAGTTCGTGGGCAAGTACCGCTGCTATTTCATCTTCGTCACGGGTGTAGAGCAAAAGCCCCATGTTGATGCCAATGACGCCACCAGGTACGGCGAACGCGTTAAGTTCTTTTTTGTCTATGACAACAAAATCGAAATCCTGCTGTGGCGCGCCGCTGTGAGGAATCATCCGAAAGACCAGGCTTTCGATAAACTCGATCATCAGGGGATCATCTATGGTACGGGCGTGGGCGCGTAACTGACGTAACCAGGTTCTGCCCAGTTCGTGTTCCTCTTGCAGGGAAACAATCGATGAGGCCGCGTCACCCAGTGACGGCAGCTCATTACTGGCGGCATAAGTGCTGGTGCTGAAACAAAACAGCAGGGTACTGGCGAGCAGGGTTTTACGGGATTTCAAACGGAGTGTCCTGAGTCCTGGCATCAATGGAAAGTCCATGGGCATGTTCTTCCGGCTTTTGGCGTGCAGTCGGACGATTGCTTATTGGCCCATGTGTCTGAGATCATCCAGATCCCTTTTGGTTCGCAGTGTGGCAAATGGCGGAATGTGTGTCTAACCCGAATGATTATAATCAATTGCTTGATGCTACGGCATTAAGTTGTCCCTTGCCGTTGCTTAAAACCAAGCTGGCACTAAAAACTCTGGCGGCTGGAGAAGTCTTGATGGTGCGCGCCTGTGATGCGGGTTCGTGGCGGGATATTCCGCGCTATATCGAATTGTCTGAACATCGGCTCTTGTCAACAGCCCGCAACGGGGATGAATATCACTACTGGATTATCAAGGGAGTTAAAGGATGATCAATGTCTTCCGGCGCTGGATTGATCGCTATCTGTCCAATGAAGAGGCGTTGCTGTTGCTGGTGTTGATCGGCGTCTTTTTGCTGGTTATTGGTTTTATGGGCAATGTGCTGGCGCCTTTTTTAACCGCAGTGGTGGTGGCTTACTTGCTGCAGGGAAGTATGCAGTTTCTCAAGCGCCGCGGGGTAGGCCATCTTACCGCTACGGTGGTTGTGTTTATTATGTTTGTCGGGGTCATGCTGACCTTGTTGTTGTTTATCCTGCCTGCTTCTTGGGCGCAGTTGTCGCAGTTTTTTTATGAGCTGCCGCGTATGGCCAGTAAGGGACAAGCGTTGCTGATGTTGCTGCCGGAACAGTATCCCGACCTGATTACCACTGCTCAGGTGCAGGACTGGGTACAACAGGCACGAGAAGAGCTGGCTTCGATAGGGCAGTGGGCGCTGAGTTTTTCGATTTCCGGTATCACTCTTGTCATGGCGATGTTGATCTACTGTGTGCTGGTGCCGATCCTGGTATTTTTCCTGTTAAAGGATGCGGATGCTATTTTATCCTGGTGTCTGGGTTTTTTACCTCGGCAGCGCTCATTACTCAACGAAGTCTGGGTTGAGATGGATTTGCAGATTGCCAATTACATTCGTGGCAAGGCGGTTGAAATTGTAATTGTTGGCGGGGCGACTTATGTCGCGTTTTTGTTGTTAGGACTGAATTACGCGGCTTTGCTGGCCATCGGTGTCGGGCTGTCGGTGCTGGTACCCTACATCGGCGCTGCGGTGATTACGGTTCCCATTGCTCTGGTGGCCTATATGCAGTGGGGTTGGAGTAACGACTTTTTTTATCTGATGGCGGTCTACGGCATTATTCAGGCACTGGATGGCAACGTACTGGTACCGCTGTTGTTTTCCGAAGTGGTCAACCTTCACCCGGTTGCGATTATTGTGGCGGTATTGGTGTTTGGTGGTCTATGGGGTTTTTGGGGGGTATTTTTTGCGATTCCCCTGGCAACTTTGCTCAAGGCGGTGATCCAGTCATGGCCTGGACATACAGGAGTAGCACCAGAGGCTGGCGAGGAGAATAACGCCAGTGGATGATCGCTGGCCCTTGCTAATCGTCCGCAAGCGGCTTGACTCTCTTGTCTCTCTAACGCCGCACCAGTAGTATTGCGCTCTTGTTTTTTTTGGTCCCTGCGTTTCTTCATAAACAGCAGGGAAAGTTTGTTTTGTGGAGTACACATTCATGATCACCGGCAGTATTGTGGCACTGGTTACGCCAATGCATTCAGACGGCTCTCTCGATTGGGAAGCTCTTGATGGCCTGGTGGAATTCCACATTAAGCAGGGCACCGATGCCATTCTCCCTGTTGGCACGACAGGGGAGTCAGCAACGCTGAATACCAGTGAGCACTGTGCGGTGATTGATCGGGTTGTGAAGCTGGTTAACGGCCGTCGCCCGGTGATTGCCGGTACTGGTGCCAACAGTACGACCGAAGCGATTGAGCTGACGCAGGAAGCCAAAAACCTCGGTGCGGATGCCTGTCTGCTGGTTACCCCTTATTACAACAAGCCGCCTCAGCGTGGCTTGATCAAACATTACGAGGCCATTGCCGCAGCGGTTGATATTCCGCAGTGGCTGTATAACGTCCCTGGCCGTACTGGCTGTGACATGCTGCCTGAAACGGTGGCGGCGTTGGCGGATGTTGAGCAGATTGTTGCCATTAAAGAAGCAACCGGTGATATCGACCGGGCGCGCAAGATTATTGAGCTGGTGGGGGATCGCATGGCGGTCTATTCCGGTGATGACCCGACGGCTCATGAACTGATTCTGGCCGGTGGTAAAGGCAATATTTCAGTGACTGCCAACGTTGCTCCCAAATTGATGCATGAGTTATGTATGCTGGCGCTGGATGGCAAGGCCGAGGAAGCACGTGCCTTGCAAAGCAGCCTGATGTCGCTGCATGGTGCCATGTTCTGTGAAGCCAACCCTGTTCCGGTGAAGTGGGCTCTGACTCGTATGGGGCGAATGGAATCGGGCATTCGTTTGCCGCTGGTTGAAATGGATCGCCGTTATGCACCCAAGGTTGAGCTAGCACTGACCGCACTGGGGTTAATTTGATCTCATGAAGTATTTGCTGGTAATGCTTGTCGTCGCCGTCAGCGGCTGTAGTACGATATTTGGCGATCGTTTTCGCGATCGGGCAGATGACTATCTGACCGGGAAACCGGGCGAGGAAGCCACGACACTGGATGGCCAGCCATTGGCGAGCCGGGATGCCTTGCCCATTCCTGAGTTGGACGTGATTCCTGCAGCACCGGGTAATTTTGAATTGCCAGTGCCGCAGGCACTGGTGATCAGTGACAATGATGATCCTGCCGAGCACACGGCATCGTTAAACGAATACCGTTCGCTTGATCTCAATCCCCGTATTGAAAAAGACGGTTCCGGCAGCCAGATTCTGCGGCTGGATGGTAACTTTGCTTATGCCTGGGCGGCGGTGACAGAAGCGATTACCGCCTCGGATCTGAAGATGACCGATCTCAATCGCAGCGTTGGAACATTTTATCTGGAAATCAGTCGTCGACAGCTGGATTCTGAACGCAGTTGGTGGGCGCGATTGTGGGATTCTGAACCGGAAGTGATCGCCAGCAATTATTTGCTGAAGATGAATCGCGCTCGTAATGGCGTTTATCTGTCCTTGCTGGAAGATATCGACAAGCTGGCAGCAGATGACTATGCCTTGCCCGTGCTGAATACGATCAAACAACAGCTGGAGCGGTGAGATACGTATCCCTGGGCAGTGGCAGCAAGGGGAATGCAACACTGCTGGAGCACCAGGGCAGAAGCCTGTTGATCGACTGTGGCTTTAGCCGTAAAACGCTACTGCAGCGTCTTGAATTGGCCAGAGCCGATGCCGGACAGCTGGAAGCGGTACTGGTTACTCACGAGCATGGCGATCATGCCAAAGGTGCGCTGGCCTTGTGTGAAGCACTGGATATTCCCCTGTATTGCTCTCAGGGAACAGCGATAAAGATGGATTGGACGGAGCATGCTCGCTGGCGTTCACTGACGGGTGGAGACCTTACGCGTGTTGCCGGCATGTCGGTTGCTGCCGTTACTGTGCCTCATGATGCACGGGAACCATTACAGTTTGTGGTGGAAGCAGCGGGCCTGCGGGTAGGAGTGCTGTCTGATCTTGGTAGCCTGACGCCTCATGTTATTGCTGCTTATCAGGGTTGTCATGGCTTGCAGTTGGAAGCGAATCATGACCCTGAAATGTTACGCAAGGGACCGTATCCTCCTGGCTTGCAAGCTCGCGTTGCCGGGCCTTATGGGCATCTGAGTAATGCTCAATGTGCGGAGTTGATACGGCGTATAGACTGGCCTGGTGTGCAATACCTCACGGCAGGCCATATTAGTGAAAAAAACAATCACCCTGATCTGGTTGGGCAAGCATTAGCACTGGCATTTGGTTCGACGTCTAGGCCGGTGCATTTGTTAGCGCAGGATCAGGTTGCTGACTGGTGTGAATTCTAGCGTCTGCCGGTTCCGCTGGTGCGGCTCAACGCGTTTCGTTTGCTGGGTTACGGTGTTATCCCTCAAAGAGACGATGCTTAATTATTTATTGTTTAATGGCGGAGATTCCCATGGAAAAACGCGAACTGCTTTACTCGGGTAAAGCCAAATCGGTGTACAGCACAGATGATCAGGATCGGATGGTGCTGGAATTCCGCAACGACACGTCCGCTTTTGATGGCAAAAAGGTCGAGCAGCTGGATCGCAAAGGTATGGTGAACAACAAGTTTAATGCGTTCATTATGACCAAGCTGGAAGACGCCGGTATTCCTACGCACTTTGAGTCGCTGTTGTCGGATACCGAGTCGTTGGTGAAGCGCCTGGATATGATTCCGCTGGAATGCGTCGTGCGTAACGTCTCATCTGGCAGTTTGTGCCGTCGGCTGGGCGTTGATGAAGGTATTGAGCTGGATCCGGTCACGTTTGAACTGTTTCTCAAAAACGATGCGCTGGGCGACCCGATGGTGAACGAATACCATGTTCGCTCCTTTGGCTGGGCTGAAGAAGCTCACCTGGATCGTATGAAAGAACTGACCTTTGCCGTGAACAAGGTGCTCAAGGCCATGTTTGATGAGGGTGGGCTGATTCTGGTCGACTACAAGCTGGAATTTGGCTTGTACAAGGGGGAAGTGCTGCTTGGGGATGAGTTTTCTCCAGATGGTTGCCGTTTGTGGGACAAGGAAACCCGTGAAAAGCTCGACAAGGATCGCTTCCGTCAGGGTCTGGGTAATGTCGTTGAAGGATATGAAGAAGTGGGTCGTCGTATTGGTATTACTTTTTGATACGTGGTGATACTCAGGTTTGACAAAAACAGGCCGCAAGGCCTGTTTTTGTATCTGGCCGTTGGCCTTTGTGAGTGAACATGACGACAGTGCGGTGAGATGGCACTCACTGTGACCCGTGAGTGTTATGTATTTCTGGCCTTGTCAGACGGCCGACACATAACATTGGCATTCTGATGTTTTGCGGGCAAACTAACGTCCACAGGTTTGTTTACACGATGTTCTCTAATCAGAATTGGAACGGGAAGATACCAATGAAAAAGACCGTAATTGCAGTTGCACTGGTGGCACTGGCTCCCTTGTCAGCACAAGCTGATCTTTTGTTTACTGTTGGTGCCAAGGGCAGTATCTGGAATGCTGAACCCACTGGTCAGATTGATACCGATGTATCGGTCGAAGAGGATGGGTTGAATCTGGATAAGGAAAACGGTCAGCAAATCACCGTTTTTTTTGAACATCCAGTACCCTTTATTCCCAATGTTAAAATCAAGCAGACCAATCTGGAAGTCAGTGGTAGTGGCAGTGTTGCCGTTAACTTTAATGATCAGACATTTACCGGTGCTACAGACAGTACCGTTGACTTGAGCCATACCGACCTGACCCTGTACTGGGGCTTGCCATTACCTATTCCGTTTGTTGATATCAATTTCGGTTTGAGCGGTCGTCAGTTTGATGGCTATGCCGAAGTAAAGAGCAGTACCCAGACCGAACAGGTTGATCTGGATTTTGTCTTGCCGATGGTTTACGGCGAGCTGAAAATCGATACGCCTTTTGGTGTTTATGCCAGTGCGGATATTAACTACGTGGGTTATGGCGACAATAAACTATCGGATGTCAGCTATGGCCTGGGATATACCTTGCCTATTCCGGTGGTTGATCTTGGTCTGGAAGCGGGTTATCGCCAAATGACGCTGAAAACGGATCCGGACGATACTGATATTGAAACCGACCTGGATATCTCCGGTGTGTATTACGGTGCGTCACTGTCGGTAGGCTTCTAACTGTCGGTAGGCTTCTGGCAACAAAGCCACCAACACTATAAAAAATATTATCAAAAAAGCGGCTTGTGATAGCCGCTTTTTTTGTGCTCTGCAACAATCAATAATGTACCAAGACCAAGGTACCGAGGGCCGTTGCAGAGCCGGTTATGACTGCCCGCAAGGGCATGACATCCTCAGATGATGCCTTGCTCTTGCAGTTCCGCGATCAGGGTGTCGATGCTGTGTCCATCAGCGGCAATGCTGATATCGGCACCGTCAGCACCACCGGCAACCAGCGCTACCAGACCAGCGTCTTTCAGAACTTGGGCGGTCTTGGCAGCGCCGATGGCGGCAAGGCGACCCATTTCAAACAGACGGCGATCAAGGCCACATACCAGCGCTTCGGCATTCACCGCATTGATGGCGACGACTGCAGGCTTCTGGTTAAAACGACGGGCTTTTTCGTCGGCGCTGACTGCTTCCAGGCTGCCTGAGCCGATGGCTTCACCAACAATCATACCAGCACCGATGGTGACGTTGGTCAGGCGGTCAATCACGATAAAGCAGCCGGTGCCGTGTACCTTGGCATAGGCATCGAATGGCACGGCCTTATCGAGGCTGACTTCAACCAATGCGATTTCGTTGAGTTTGACCTCGTCCGCTTCGTGCTGCTCCATGGTGTTGACGTCGACCAGATGGTGAACCTTGCTGATGGTGCCAGCACTGGCACCGGTGGCAAATTTCAGGTCGTACGGACGGCCTGGAATCATCGACTTCTCGGTCATCCAGACGATATCGGCATTAAAGCGATTGCCGACGATGGGCTGGTCGTCGATTTTGACGATCACATCACCACGGCTGATGTCGATTTCGTCTTCCAGCGTCAGCGTGATGGACTGGCCAACAAAGGCTTTGTCCTGGTCGCCATCCCAAGTGACGATGCGGTCGACCTTGCTGGTTTTCTGGGAGGGCAGTGCCATGATGGTATCGCCAGGCTTGACCACGCCCGCAGAGATGGTGCCGCAAAAGCCACGGAAGTCGAGGTTCGGACGGTTAACGTACTGTACTGGCAAACGGAAGTTGTCGAGGTTCTTGTCGGCGGCAATCTCAACGGTTTCCAGAATCTCCATCAGCGTCTGGCCGTCGTACCAGGGCGAGCGGCTGGAGCGATCAACCACGTTGTCACCATCCAGTGCAGAAATAGGCACGCAGTGGATGTCGCCGATATTCAGGTTTGTTGCGAAGCTCAGATAGTCATTGCGAATCTGTTCAAAACGCGCCTGATCGAAGTCCATCAGATCCATCTTGTTGATAGCAACCACTACGTGCTTGATGCCCAGCAACGAGGCAATAAAACTGTGACGTTTGGTCTGGGTCTGAACACCGTAACGGGCATCAATCAGAATGATAGCCAGGTCACAGGTCGAAGCTCCCGTGGCCATATTGCGGGTGTATTGTTCGTGCCCCGGGGTGTCCGCAATAATAAACTTGCGCTTGGCGGTACTGAAGTAGCGGTAGGCGACGTCGATGGTAATACCCTGTTCGCGCTCTGCGGCCAGGCCATCAACCAGTAACGCCAGATCCGGGCGGCCACCCGTGGTTCCCACCTTGGCGCTGTCTTTGGTGACTGACGCCAGCTGGTCTTCATAGATCATTTTGGAATCGTACAGCAAGCGGCCAATCAGGGTGGATTTGCCGTCATCGACGTTACCGCAGGTCAGGAAACGCATCATTTCCTTGTTTTCGTGCTGCTCCAGGTATTCCAGAATGTCGGAAGCAATCAGATCGGACTGGTGAGACATTTAGAAATACCCCTCTTGTTTTTTCTTTTCCATCGAACCGGATGAATCGTGGTCGATGGCACGGCCCTGACGTTCGGATGTGGTGGTCAGCAGCATTTCCTGAATAATTTCTGGCAGGGTGGTGGCTTCGGATTCCACCGCGCCGGTCAGCGGGTAACAACCCAGGGTCCGGAAACGCACGGATTTCAGTTCTGGTACTTCACCTTCTTTTAACGGCATTCGTTCGTCATCGACCATGATCAGCATGCCGTCGCGTTCAACCACCGGGCGCTTGTCGGAAAAGTACAGAGGAACGAGGTCGATCTTTTCGAGATAGATATATTGCCAGATGTCCAGCTCAGTCCAGTTGGAGAGCGGGAACACACGGATGCTTTCACCCTTGTTGACCTTGCCGTTGTAGATGTTCCACAGCTCCGGGCGCTGGTTTTTCGGATCCCAGCGATGCTTGCTGTCGCGGAAGGAATAGACCCGTTCCTTGGCGCGGGATTTTTCTTCGTCGCGACGGGCACCACCAAAGGCAGCATCAAAGCCGTACTTATCCAGTGCCTGCTTCAGACCTGCCGTTTTCATCACATCGGTGTGCTTGGATGAACCGTGGGTGAAGGGGCCAATCCCCTGATCAACACCGTCCTGATTGATATGAACAATCATATCCATACCGACGTCCTTGGCGACCTTGTCCCGGAACTCGATCATTTCACGAAATTTCCAGGTGGTATCCACGTGTAACAGCGGGAAAGGAGGTTTACCTGGATAAAAGGCCTTGCGTGCCAGATGCAACATGACAGACGAGTCTTTGCCGATGGAATACATCATTACCGGGTTGTCAAATTCTGCGGCAACCTCACGGATGATATGGATGCTCTCCGCCTCCAGTTGCTTCAGGTGAGTGAGATGGTAGTCACTGATCATGGGACATTGATTCTCGGAAGTTGGGATGCTGATTCAGAGGTACGGCGTTCGCAGGTGATTGGGCTTGCCATTACTCTGAGTGTTACGATTTGCCCGGACTATACCAAGGCTCGGGGCATATAAGAAGGTAGTATTAAGATCGTTTGGTTCTAATAATATGGCCTTGCTTAGGCGACTAAATGCCGCTTCGGGCTATGCTATCCTCGCAGGTGCAGCCAAAAGTGACAATGCTCGAAAAAGCGGTGTCAACAAGCAGCCAAAAATGTTCATTGATCACGCATAAGCGTTGCTTTTTAGTGGATCTTTTTATCGCTTGATACCTTTTGGACGCACTTTTTTATATGTCTTTACTCGCGTATTTTGCCTTCCCGCCTGGGGCGGGGTGGCACTGACAAAACGATCAGGAGAGCGCATGGCGCAAGAGCAAGAGATCCGTATCGCTGGACCCGCCGGTGTACTGGACGGACGTATGATAGATCAGGGCAAGACGGGGATGCTGATGTGTCACCCGCATCCGTTGTTTGATGGCACGATGGACAACAAGGTGGTTACCACGACGTTGAGAACGGCGATGGGGCTAGGGTTGTCGACCTTGCGATTTAACTTTCGTGGGGTTGGTCGCAGTGACGGTGAACACGATCATGGCCGTGGCGAACAGCAAGATGTACTGGCGGCGCTGGATTACGCCAAACATACACTGGGATGGGAAACTATTCTGCTGGGAGGCTTTTCCTTTGGTGCCGGTATGGCTTGCCTGGCGTCCGCAGTGCATCCAGATGAGATTGCCGCTTTGTATCTGATGGCCCCGGCCGTCCATCATTTTGATGCGCCCAATACGCTGCCGCACGAATTTGAAACCTTTATTTATATGGGGGATGCCGATGAAGTGGTGCCCTTTGATGAAGTGGAGCACTGGGTCAATCTGGTCGTACCAGCCCCGCATTGGCAGGTATTTGCCGACGGTGGGCATTTTTTTCATGGTCAGCTCGGTACACTGAAAAAGTCCTTGCTGCGTGATATGTCGGCCTTTAAGTGCGGCTGATGCGGTGAAGTGGAAGATTTTCTGTCAAACATTCCCTTCTTACCCCGTTTACAGTCGTTGGTCGGTTTGATGTTTTCGGCACGGTCGGATACATTTCGCCCCCCCGATTCCTACGATGGAGTACGCCCGTGTCGACCCCTTGGCAGCTTTATCAAGCTGATCTCCAGCGAGATGATTTTTCATACGATGCCGCCCAGGAAATGGCGGTCAAACATTTACAGCGCCTGTTTGATGATTTGGTTGCTGCCGAAACGCGACGTGCCAATAAAGGCCTGGTCGGTAAGCTGGGCAGTAAATTCAGCCGCAAGAAGCCGGAACCGGAACAGGGTTTGTACTTTTGGGGAGGTGTGGGTCGGGGTAAAACCTATCTCGTTGATACCTTCTACGAAGCCTTGCCATTTGACCGCAAGATGCGCACCCACTTTCATCGGTTTATGCAGCGCGTACATCGCGACCTGACCGAGCTGGCGGGCACCAAAAACCCGTTAACCATTGTGGCCGACCGCATTGCGGATGAGGCGGTTGTTATTTGTTTTGACGAGTTTTTTGTGTCCGATATTGGTGATGCCATGATATTGGGCAGCTTGATGCAAGAGCTGTTTGATCGTGGTGTCACGCTGGTCTCTACTTCCAATATTGTGCCGGATGGTTTGTACAAGGACGGCTTGCAGCGTGACCGATTTATACCGGCGATCAAGCTGCTGAACAAGTACACTGAAGTCGTTAACGTGGACAGTGGGGTGGACTATCGCTTGCGTACGCTGGAACAAGCGGAGCTGTATCACTACCCTCTGGATGACAGTGCCGAGGCCAGTCTCAAAAAGAGTTTTGAGGGATTGGCACCCGATATGCGCAACGTTGAACTGAACGTCGGCGTTGAGGTATTAGGGCGAAATATCCCGGCCAAGGCCGTCTGCGACGATGTTGCCTGGTTCGAGTTTGAAGCGTTGTGCGATGGGCCACGGTCACAAAACGACTACATTGAACTGGGCAAGCTGTTTCACGCTTTGCTGATCTCCAATGTCCCGGTGATGAGTGTCAAAAATGATGACCTGGCGCGTCGTTTTATTAATTTGATTGATGAATTCTACGATCGCGGCGTGAAAGTCATTATGTCCGCCGACGCTGCCATTTCGGATATTTATCTTGGTGGCAAGCTGGAATTCGAATTTCAGCGTACCACCTCCCGTATGCTGGAAATGCAATCGCACGACTATCTGTCAAGGGAATGCAAGGCGGACTGATCAGCAAGCAGGACGATAACGATAGTGGAGCAAAAGTACGGACAAACAAGCGCGGGCATCGAGCCGCGCTTTTTTTGTTCAGATGCCCAGGCACTAGGGGGCGTTCTCAATTAGTTAACGCGTCCTGTTATGGAGCAAAAATCCATCAGGCAAGGCGTTGAACGCAGAGAATGGTGGGCCCTTTTCAAGTTCAACAACACCGCATGATGGATGTTTAACCATAACCCTTCGGGCTGAGGCCAGTTGACTCCAGAACGGTGTTATTCGTCGCTTATTGAGCACGCCCTGTTTATTAAACACAGGAGGCACTCCTCATGCCTTGTTCTGAAGCCAACGGGCTCTCAGCAGGTCCGATTGACCAGCCCCTGACGCCATCAAAGGTGTTCGTCAGGAACGGCTGACAGGAGTGGGTGAGGTCGTTTGAATGGGTTGTCAGGTGTTCTTTATTGGCTCTCTTTGAGCAGTTCGGTAATCCGGGGACGGATGGTTTCCATATCATTGACAGTAAAGCCTTGATGAACCCAGCGCACGATTCCCTGTTGGTCGATCAGGAAGGAGGTTGGCATGCCACTGACACCAAAATTGTCGTAGCTGCTGCCTGATGCATCGGAAAGGTTGGGGAACTGAATGCCCAGCTCGCGGAGAAAGCGGCGTCCGAGTTCGGGGTCGTCATCCAGATTGATCCCGAGCACAACAAAGGGCTGATCCACCAGTTGCTGATGTAATTGATCCAGCAGCGGCAATGACTTGCGACAGGGGCCACACCAGGATGCCCAAAAATCCAGATAAACCACGTTGCCACGAAAATCACTCAGCCGCTGTTGCTTGCTGCTCTGGGTCAGTGACGGCAGAGTAAAGTTGAAGCCCGGCTCACCCGGTTTTAACGCACTGGCGGATAGTGACCAGCAAAGGGTCAGCAAGCTGGAAAAACATAAAAAGATACGACGCGTCATAAAAGCCCGGTTTGGTCTGGTGGCAAACTGCTACGATACAGGGTTGCCCGCGTTTTGATAACGGGGGATTGCCTGCCTATTGACTGCGGTAGCCGGTACGGAAGCCGCCCCAGTGCCTTCCTTTCACGGTAATTGGTACCGACAAGTCGTGCATGACTTCTCCGGTGTCGCGTTTATAGGTTTGCAGCAGGAAAGATTGCTGGTTTTGTCCACAGCGTAAACCGGTGCGGTCGTTGAATATGCGCTTGGTTCGATTTTGAGTCAGATCCCGAGCCGGATCCCCGGTTAACGGTTGACTGAAGCGCCTGTTATGCGTCGGGAAGTAGCCATTGCAATCAACGGCTCCGGCGTAGGTGATTTCCTGGTGGCGATCGAGAATGGGTTCCTGGATCGACGGCAGTTGATCATCGGTAAACTGGTCGTAGCGGGTGGTAAATTTTTTGGGACTGGTATCGGCAATTGGTTGGTAATTGGTGTCAAAAACGTCATCGACAGACAGTTTCCCGGAATCAATGGCCTGCTCGAACAGTGTCGCGATTGCACGGGCCGCTGCAACGGCTTCCTGTTTGGCGATGTCGTGCATATACCCCAGCTCGCTGTCTCCAAAGGCCTCGTAGATCTTTTCAGCGGTCTCCGATAACGACAGGGAGCGATTCGAAATCGAAACAATTTCACTTTCTGTCTGTTCAAAACGTTGGCTGGTCTCTCCGACGATGGCAGATATCTGTTGAATATTGGCGCTGTTGTTCTGAACATTTTCGGCAATGGTGTTGA
This sequence comes from Oceanobacter antarcticus, assembly GCF_044962685.1. Lineage (NCBI taxonomy): Bacteria > Pseudomonadati > Pseudomonadota > Gammaproteobacteria > Oceanospirillales > Oceanospirillaceae > Oceanobacter > Oceanobacter antarcticus. The sequence goes on along the minus strand of NZ_JBBKTX010000015.1, from coordinate 12,114 downwards.
CACTGTGCTGGATCGATTCCGAGCGGGCATACATCTCATTCAGGTGACCGCTGATGGTCTGGGTCATTTTCACCCCCTGGTCGATGACTACGGTCAATTTCTTGCTGTTGGTGACGGCGTCCTTGATGGCACTGTTAATCTGATTGACGGTTTCGCCAATCTGTTCCGTGGCACTGGAGGTCTTGGCTGCCAGTGCGCGCACTTCGTCAGCAACGACGGCAAATCCACGACCTTGTTCTCCGGCACGCGCAGCCTCAATGGCAGCATTCAGGGCCAGCAGGTTAGTCTGTTCAGCAATATCACTAATGACGTGGGTAACGGCCTTGATTTGCTCTGATTTGGATTCAAGCTGGGCAATAAGCTCGGCATTGGCATTAACGCGTTCCCGTGTGCCTTCCATTTGCGGAATGGTTTCATCAACTGCTTGTTTACCCGACAGGTTCAGTTCCTTGGCGATATCCGATGCCCTGGCGGCTTCTTTGGTCTGCACCACCATGGCAGATATGGTCTCGGATATTTGCCGGGCTGACTCAACAATACGCAATGTGTCTTTTACTTCGTCGTGAATTTTGTCTCTCATCTGGTCGGATGCGTACGACATTTCGGCGGCAGCAATGGCGATCTGACCGCCATGTGATGACAGCTGCTGCTTCATCTCGCGAATCTTGCCAAGATGTTGGGCGACCATCTGTAATACCGGATCCTCGATAGTCTGAGGGACTGCGCCGGTTGCTAGCTGTTCGATCGTATGCAGTAATTTTTTCTGCAAACGTTGCTGTTGGTTGTGCATGACGGACACTGCGACGACCGATGACAGCAAGACAGAGATCGATATTTGAGTAACGATCGACAGATCACTGGACGCCAATATCATGCTGGCAATGCTACCTGCGATCATTGCCGCAGCCAGGGAAGTCAAGGTGTTGATGGTGGGGTGTGACATAGCAGCCTCCTGAGCACTCTTAATCAGCTTAGTCAATGTCGGTCGCTATGAGGGTTAAATTGGCAAGAAAATGCCAAAATGTAATGGCCAACAAAACCAACTCCTTCCTTGCGCTCATTTTCCAAATTTATCCGGGGGGATTTTTCTCTGATGAATACTGTGGATCCAGCCCTGATATACCCAGAACACCATGACTGCCTGTTTCATCGGCTTTCTTCTGGTCGATGGGAGGCCGGTAACAACCTTGGACCATTCTGGTTGTTCTGAGTCGCCCGCCACTGCCCATCAGTCTGTACTTGGTGTTCGATCTGCACTGGCAACGGTTCGATTTCACGCCAGCGCTGATGAGTCGTCGGCCGGGTTTGGTTATACTAGCCAGCTTGCGCCGTGTGTTGTGGTGTTTATTGCAATTATGATCAGGAGAACGGGATGAAGAGCCCACTGGGTCTCGATGCGGACTTGCCGGTGCTGGATATCGTGCAGGAATCACTAGGGTTATTGTGGGTCAAGCGGGGTATTGTGCTCGCCCGTTTTTTGCCGGTGATGCTGTTACTGGCGGCACTTGATTGGGCCAGTACCACGCTGGTGCCTGAATCGCATCTTTTTGGTCAGTTGGGTTTTGCTCTGGCATCCATGCTGTTTGGGGTTGTTTTTGCGACGGCTTGTCATCGTATGACTTTGATGCCCGAGAAAAACCTGGTTCAGCCGGGTGTCTGGCGTCGTGAGGAGTGGCGTTATCTGCTGCGGCTGTTGTTGATGGGGCTGGCGCTTTCTGCTGTTGTTACGCCGATTCTGCTGTTGTTTGCGCTGTTACAAATTCAGCAAATGATGGTGCTTGGTGGTGCTGTGGCGATTATGGCTGGCTTATACGTCAGCGCTCGTCTTGCAGTCACTTTGCCTGAAATAGCCGTCGGACAATCAACCAGCTTTAAACGTGCCTGGAACCTGAGCAAGGGTAATGGCTCGCGGCTGGTGCTGGTGGTGTGGATTACACCACTGTTGATCAGTGCGCCATTTTTGTTGTTGTTTTTGCTGGATAACACCGTGCTGAATTATCTGGCCGCCTTCGGTACTTACGTCACCAGCCTGGTCTCGCTGGTGATGCTGTCTTTGTCCTATCGTTTTCTGACGTCCTTTGAGTCTGTTGCCGAGCAGACGGATGTTCCGCCATCGAATGGATTTGATGCCTGAATCATGAAGCTCGGGGATCTGTCGGTTGCTTACGTCGAACTGCTGGCCCGTGCCGCACGGGCTGAAGGTTTTGACCCGGTGTCTGTGCTGGAAGCCTATCAGTTACCGGCGTCCCGGCTGGCATTGCCCGGTAATCGCGTCAGTATCCCGCGCTTTATGCGCACCGGACAGGCGCTGATTGAAGCCTCGGCAGCCCCTTGGTTAGGGCTTCGTATGGGGGCGCTGACGGGGCCTGCGAATCTGGGTCTGGCGGGATGGATCGCCCACAGTGCGGCGACGCTCAGAGATGCCTGTGAGGCGCTGGTGCGTTATGAGTTGTTGTTCAGTTTTAATGCGCGTGGCCGTTCGGCTTTGATTGTTGAACAGGGCCGGGGGCAGTTGCAGTTTTACTCTATCAGTCCCTATAACGAATTTAATCGTTTTGTGGTGGATTCGGTGCTGGTTGGCTGGATGAATGTGCTGAATCAGGCATGTGGTGAGCAGGTCGTTGCGTCGGTATGCGTTGAGTTTGAGGCGCCGGATTACGCGGAGGCTTATACCCGGTTTATTCCATGTCCGGTGCAGTTTGGCGCGGGTTGTAATGCGCTGGTGCTCCGTGATGGCACACTTGAACGTTCGTTGAGCCATCCTTGTGCATCTCAGTTTCGGTATTTGTGTGATCTCGCTGATGCGGAATTGGCGCAAGTTCGTAATGGCTTGTCGATGGCAGAGCAGGTTGCTCGGGCTATTTCGCCGCTCTTGAAAGGTAAAACACCGGAGCTGGCTGAAGTGGCTGCGCAGATGGGCAAGCCGGGATGGACTATCAAGCGTTTGTTGGCAGCAGAAAACACCAGCTTTCAGACGGTATTGAATGATGCCCGAAGGGAACTGGCGACGTGTTATTTGCGGGAAACCGTACTAACGATGGGGGAAATTGCTTATTTGACAGGGTTTGGTTCAGCAACTGCCTTCCAGCGGGCCTTCAAGCGTTGGACGCATGAAACACCACGCCAGTATCGGCAGTTGTAGCTGAGATTTACATCTCTACGGCGTCATCGACGTCGTCATCGTACTCGTCGTAGCTGGTATCTAGCAGCTCTTCTGTGTAATCCGACATATCTTTCTCCTTTTCCTTTGATCAGCCTGTTTTGGCTGACTCGAACAATGCTTCTGCAATCAGAAGCGACTTATTGTTGTTTGTGGTACCAGTAACCAAGCAGCAGATGTGCCAAAATCCTTTCGCCATTGCATGCCTGTTGTTTGAGATGCGTTAAAACCGTGAAAGTTCAATGTCGCATCCTGTTCAAGCAGGGCTGAAGTTAGCCTTTATCTGTGACAAGTGCATGAATTGCTTCACAGAAAAATGGACTCACCGGTCTGATGTCATGAAAGACCACAATCGTTTGAATGCCCGTGTTCTTGGCCTGTAATAACCAATACCAACCCTGTCGTGGGCGCGGGTATTCCGTTGTGAAGACGGTTTAATCCGGTTTGAGAATACCCAGAGTGCCAGTGGTTGGCAGCAGAGGTATTACCTGGCGGTGATAGAAGAGTGCTGGTTTATCCGGGTATTTGAGTCATAGCGGGCTAAAACAATCGCTGTCAGACAAAAATACATGATGGTAACCACTGTCGCGGCGTTACTGCTAGCAGTAACCAACGCCAAACAGACTATATCAGTGACCAAAAACGAGGCTTAGGCAATGCAGGCGGTAGCGATGATCGGCAATATTGGCCGGCGCTGTGTTGCCTGAGAAATCATTCTGTCTTTTGAGGGAAGCAACGGTAAACCGTTTCAGAGAAATCAGACTGCGGGATGAATCGTTATTCGTAGGCAAGATAGTGAGGCTGGCGAACCAGAGAGACTCTACTGATCGTATTGACGACCGTCTTTCTACATTCCTTTTACATCGGAAAAGATGGCGGACTGGACGGGACTCGAACCCGCGACCCCCGGCGTGACAGGCCGGTATTCTAACCAACTGAACTACCAGTCCACTGCTTTGATGTTCAAACCACATCAAAAGGTTTGGTGGGTGATGACGGGATCGAACCGCCGACCCTCTGCTTGTAAGGCAGATGCTCTCCCAGCTGAGCTAATCACCCATTGTCTGGGTTTTATCTTTTGCTGCAGTACGCTTTGTACAGCAATCAAAATCTAAACTCTATCTACACCGCTGATGGTGTAGATGGCGGACTGGACGGGACTCGAACCCGCGACCCCCGGCGTGACAGGCCGGTATTCTAACCAACTGAACTACCAGTCCACTGCTTTGATGTTCAAACCACATCAAAAGGTTTGGTGGGTGATGACGGGATCGAACCGCCGACCCTCTGCTTGTAAGGCAGATGCTCTCCCAGCTGAGCTAATCACCCTGATATCACGCTACTGACAAGAATTGGCGGACTGGACGGGACTCGAACCCGCGACCCCCGGCGTGACAGGCCGGTATTCTAACCAACTGAACTACCAGTCCAATTCTTTCAGATTTCACTTTTGGTGGGTGATGACGGGATCGAACCGCCGACCCTCTGCTTGTAAGGCAGATGCTCTCCCAGCTGAGCTAATCACCCTTGGTCTCAAAAGCGAGTGGGCATTCTACTCGTGACGCTCTCTTTGTCAAACACAAATCTTTGTTTTTTTAAATTTATTCAGTAACTTGCGTAAAATTCAGCCAGTTTTTACCGATTCCTGTGGTGGCTTTACCGGGTTGGCCCGGCGGTCAACCAGAATCAGCAGGCACGGGGTCAGAATCAGGGTCAATACGGTGGCAAAGGTAAGCCCTCCGGCAATAGCGGTCGATAGTTGGGTCCACCATTGTGACGAGGGGGCACCGACGCTGGTGTGTTGGTGAATCAGATCGATATTCCATTGCATGACCATGGGTATCAGCCCAAGGACGGTGGTGACGGCGGTCAGCAAGACCGGGCGCAGACGCTGGGCTCCGGTGCGCAAGGCAGCGTCGACGGCTTCCAGACCTTCGGCGCGGAGGCGGTTGTAGGTATCGATCAGAACGATATTGTTATTGACGACGATACCTGCCAGGGCGATAACGCCGACACCGCTCATCACAATTCCGAACGCTTCTCCCCGAATCAATAAGCCCATCAGCACGCCGACAATCGACAGGATAATGGCGCTCATAATCAAGGTGGCTTGGTAAAAACTGTTGAACTGGGTCACCAGGATGGTGGCCATCATAAATATGGCGATGGAGAAGGCGGTTGCCAGGAAGCTGCCGGTTTCTGCCATTTGTTCAAAATCCCCCCGGAACCTGGGTTCAACCCCGGCACTGCGCCAGTCGAGATCTTTCATCTGTTCGCTGAGCTGTTGGATCTTGGCGTTGACGTTGACACCGTCGTGCACGTTAGCCGTCAGGCGGTAGCGGCGTTTGCCGTCGATACGCACCAGATCACCGGAGCGCGGCGCGGCGGTCTGGGTCAGAAACTGTGAGACGGGTACCAGGCCATAAGCGGTTGAAACGTTAAAGCCATCCAGGTCGTCGAGGGTTCGACGGGCTTCCGGGTAGCGCAAGACAATATCCACTTCGTCATCGGTGAAATCGGGTTGAAAGGAGCCGACTTTCTGGCCGCCGGTCAGCATCCGGATCATGCCACCGGTGGCCGAAATACTGGCACCATAGCGGCTGGCCTGCTCGCGGTTGACGGTGAGCTGCCATTCAATGCCCTCAAGCGGGCGGTCGTCGCGGATATCCTTGAGTTCAGGATCCTGTTCAAAGAGGGTTCGAAGCTGTTCCAGCAAGGGAATAATGGCCTCGCCAGTATTGGCCGTCAGTTGCAGCTGGATATCCGCTCCACCAGGTGGGCCACCCTGCTTTTTCTGGGTTTCGACAATAATGCCCGGTATCGAAGCGCTGCGTGCTTCAATCTCTGCCAGTACCGTATTGGCGGGACGGCGTTGTTCCCAGTCTGCCAGCCCGATCTGAATACGTCCGACCAGATCCGGTGCCGAGTCGTTCGGGGCTTTGGCGAACGTCGTGGTGTAGATGGATTCGACGTCGGTGATCGCAAAAATTTGCTGTTCTACCTGCAACACCAGTGCTTCGCGCTCCTGAATGGACAGGTTGCCTCGGGCGCGGATATCCACCAGGCCGATATCGGAATCAACATCCGGAAAAAACTCCACCCCGTGACCATGTTTGCCGTAAAAGACAAATGATACGACCAACGTCAGCAGGCACAGCAACAGCACCATCAGAGGACGATTTAATGCCGCTCGAAGTACCCGGACATAGCCTCCGGTGAAACCGCCGATATGGCCGAAGTCGCCGCGTTCGGCGGCTTTCAGTCTGGCGATGGTGCTATCTTCATAACCGCCACTACGGCTGATAATCGAGCCCAGGGTTGGCACCACAATCAGTGCCATAATCAGCGATGCGGTCAGGGTATAAAGCAGCGTTAGTGGCAGATATTTCATAAAGTCGCCGGTGGTGCCAGGCCAGAATAACAGGGGCAGAAAGACCGCCAGAGTGGTGGCTGTTGAGGCGGTGATGGGCCAGGCCATACGCTTGGCGGCATCGGCATAAGCCTGTTTGGGTGTGGCGCCATCGGCCAGTCGCCGGTCGGCGTACTCGGTCACGACAATGGCACCATCAACCAGCATGCCGACCGAGAGTATCAGCGCAAACAGCACCACCATGTTCATGGTATTGCCAGTGAGGCTGAGCCAGATAAGTCCCATCAGAAATGCACCGGGTATGGCCAGCCCTACCAGTATCGAGTTGCGAATGCCAAGGCTGCCCAACACCAGAATAATCACCATCAGAGTGGCGACCAGCACGTTGTTGAACAGGTCGTTGAGCATGCTTTTGATTTCGCTGGATTCATCCTGAATGATGCTGGCGTCAATACCCGCTGGCCAATACGGCTTCACGCTATTGATGACATCGCGCACCTGGCTGATGGTATCAATGATGTTGGAGCCAATACGTTTTTTGATTTCCAGTGTCACAGCGGGCCGGCCATTGATGCGGGCGCTGCTGTCGCGATCCTTGTAGGCCAAACGGCCAACGGCGATGTCCCGGAACAGCACCACCTGGTCACCACTGACCTTGACTGGCATGTCGAGAATATCGCTGATGTTTTCGACCAGTCCCGGAATCTTGATACTGAAGCGGCCAGCCTCGTTTTGCAGGTCTTCGCTGGCAACCAGCGAGCTGTTGTTGGCAACCAGGCTGGACAGTTCCGCCATCGACAACTGGTAGTTATCCATGCGCACCGGATCGACCACAATTTCAGCAATTTCTTCCCGCTTGCCTTTAATCGCGGCTTCCAGCACGCCTGGCAGTGCTTCGAGGCGATCCTGCAGATCGTTGGCAACGGCGTAGAGTTCGGTTTCACTGACGTCACCCGAGAGGGTAACAACAGCCACCGGAAACAGCGCCACGTTGATTTCCAGAACTCTGGGTTCATGGCTGTCTTCCGGCAGGTCACTGCGGGCATCATCCACTTTCTGGCGCACATCGAGCAGTGCCTGGTCGATATCAACGTCGGTGTAGAATTCCAGCACGATTGACAGGTGCCCGGTGGTGGCGGTCGAGACCATCTCTTTCAAGCCGTCGAGTCCTCGTAATTCACGTTCGAGCGGCTTGTAGAGCAGGGTGTCGGCATCCTCCGGGGAAATACCATCATGCGCTACTGACACATAAACAAACGGTACGGTGACGTCGGGTGAGCTTTCTTTGGGAATGGAGACCAGCACCGACAGGCCAACCAGCATGACCAGCACAAACAGCATCATCACTGTACGGGCACGGCTGAGCGCTGCATCGATCAGGGCGTACATGATTATTCTCCCGCTGACTGGCTGGTTGTCACCCGGATGACCGCTTCAACCTGCTGTCCGGGCTGAACAAAACCGGCGCCCTGGGTAATCAGGCGGATGGATTCGGGGCCGTAGACCCAAACACCATTCTGATCAGCACCTTCCAAATCGACACTGACAAACTCAACCCGGTTATCTTGATTGACGACCTTGAGGCCCATCTTGCCAGCGGCATCCAGTACCAGTAAGGCGGGCGAAATATGATAAGCCTGACGCTCCCCCAATGGCACGATCAGCTGGGCGCTCTGCCCGGCCGGGATCGGCTGGTGTTTCGGATTGGCCAGTTCCAGCTCAACCGTAAAGGTTCGGGTTGCTGTATTGGCGAGGGACGAAACAAAGCGGATTGTGCCGCTAACCACCTGCCCGGATAACAACCTTGCCTGACCGGGCATACCGGGGCTGAGCAGGCTGACGTCATTTTCCGCGACCTGGGCTGTCACCAGATACGGAGCAAAATCAACCAACTCCAGCAGTGGATCACCGTCCTTGACGAAGGCACCCAGCTCTACCATCCGGTTATTGATGACGCCATCAAACGGCGCATGAACGGCTGCCGCATCAACTTGTAGTTGCGCCGCAGTCAACTCGGCTTGTGCATTTGCCAACGCCGTGTCGGCCTGGGCCAACAGAGATTCGTTGGCCAGCCCCTGTTTTTTTAGCTGAGTCACGCTGTGTTGTTCCAATTGACGCTGACGCAAATTGGCCTGGGCCTGTTGCACTCGGGCAGGCCAATCGCGTCGGTCAAGCTCGAGCAGCAGCTGGCCACGCCTGACTATCTGGCCTTTGTGAGCATGAATAGCGTCAACCCTGGCTCTCAATTCGGACTTGATGGTTACGGTACGATTCGCCGCCAGCTTGCCTGATAACTTGATCGAACGGACATGCTGAACCGGGATCAGGTCTTCGACCTGTACCCTGGCAAGCCGTGATGTTTCCTGCGGTATGGCGGTATCTGCTGCTGGTTCGGCATCCGATCCCAGCAACATCCATACGGCGGTTGCAATGATAACGGCGGCAGCGGCAAGGTAGCCACGGTTAAGCGTAATCGACATGGTATTCCGTCCTTTCCATACAAATCCTGATGCCAGTCCGGCCTGCAGATGGCGATGTTACAGTGTGCCGTGAAGGATAATTCACTTTGGCCTGGATGTTTACAAATAGGGGACATCTATTTAATCCTGCACGGCTCTGCGCGAGTGTTGCCGTTGTGCAGGGCGAGGCGGCGAATGCAGCGAAAGGACGCGTCCTTTTCACATTCGTCAACACCGCACTGGACGGCGGCAACCCGCGCCCTGCGGGGGCTGCCGGATGATCTCGACGCTGTGTCGCCGACGTTTGACGTGCTGCAAGTCGGCTTCGTGATTCGAAAGCATCTGGTAGCCCAGAGTGAGCACCGGATTAAATCGATGTCCCCAATACTTTGCAATCTGATGGCGGTTTGCCTGTTAAGGTGGCGGCAGCACCAGTAAACTGCGCGCTTGGCCCGGTATATTGCGTATTCGGGATGCGATTCTGTCGGTTTGCAGGCGGTTTGTATGGTGTTGGTGAGTTTAAAACAGGCCGAGTTGGCCTTTGGTGATCATGTACTGCTCGATAAGGTGGATCTGGATATCCACTCCGGCGAGCGGGTCTGTATCGTTGGCCGTAATGGCGAGGGCAAGTCAACCTTGCTGAAAGTCCTGACCGGTGAAGTGACAACAGACGATGGGGTTATTCAGCGTCTCGACATGTTGAGTATGGCAACGCTGCAGCAGGCGCTGCCAGAAAAAGTGGATATTCCGGTTTACGATGTGGTTGCCCAGGGGTTGGGGCAGGTGGGTGAAGACATTGCCCGCTATCATGAAGAAACTCACAAGGGAGAGCACGCAGATCTCAACCTGATGGAAAAACTGCAAACCCGCATCGAAGCCAATGACGGCTGGAGTTGGCAGCAAAAGGTCGAGGCGATTATTCAGCGCCTGGATTTACCCGCTGAACGCAGTTTTGCCGAGCTGAGCGGTGGCTGGCAACGTCGGGTTATGTTGGCCAGAGCTCTGGTGGTTGAGCCGGATCTGCTGATTCTGGACGAACCAACCAACCACATGGATATCGCCACGATCAAGTGGCTCGAAGAGCAACTCAAGCAATTCAGTGGCACGCTGGTGTTTATCAGCCACGACCGGGCCTTTGTGCAAAGCCTGGCGACCCGCATTGTTGAGCTCGACCGTGGCCATGTCTACATTTGGCAAGGTGACTATCTCAGCTTTATTGAATATCGGGAAAAACGTCTCGAAGACGAGGCGACCCAGAATGCGCTGTTCGACAAGCGTCTGGCGGAGGAAGAAAAATGGATTCGCCAAGGGATCAAGGCGCGCCGCACCAGGAATGAAGGCCGAGTTGAACGGCTGAAAGAAATGCGTAACGAACGTGGTGCTCGCCGTGAGCGTCAAGGTACCGCCAATATCAATATGACCAGTACCGATTCGTCCGGGAAAATTGTCTTTGAAGCGACGGACATCAGCTATGCCTGGGGTGACCAGCCCCAAGTGGCCCATTTTTCTACCATTATTCAGCGTGGTGATCGCATCGGGCTGGTTGGCCCCAACGGTGCAGGTAAAAGTACCCTGTTAAAGCTGCTGCTGGGACAGCTGCAACCCCAGTCCGGTGAACTCAGGGTTGGCACCAAACTGGAAGTGGCCTACTTCGATCAGTCCCGGCATATGCTGGATGGCAACAAATCGATCGCCGATAACGTCGCTGATGGCAAGGATCATGTCGAAGTGAACGGCCAGAGCCGCCATGTGATTGGTTACCTGGGGGATTTCCTGTTTCCCCCGGAACGTGCCCGCACACCGGTTCGGGCCTTGTCGGGTGGTGAACGTAACCGGGTCTTGCTGGCCAAGCTGTTCCTGAAGCCATGCAATCTGCTGGTGATGGATGAGCCGACCAACGACCTGGATGTAGAAACCCTGGAACTGTTGGAAGAACGGCTGATGGAATATCAGGGCACCCTGTTACTGGTCAGTCACGACCGGGCTTTCCTCGATAACGTGGTTACCCAGTTGCTGGTGTTTGAAGGTGATGGCCATATTGACGAACAGACCGGTGGGTACTCCGACTGGGAAGCCCGCCATCTGGCCAAACAGGCCGCCACCAAGGCAAGCCAAAAAGCCGGTAAACAGCAAAAACAATCACAAAAGTCGACACCAAAGGCGGCAGCAGTGGCGCCTGCGCCAGCTAAACCACCGGCAGCCAAAAAACTCTCCTACAAACTGCAGCGCGAACTGGATCAGCTACCGGAGCAGATTGCTGCTGCCGAAGCTCGGCGAGATGCACTGGCGGCGACGACTCATGCTGCGGATTTTTATGCTGGCGATGCCGACTCTGTGCAGGCTGTGCTGGCGGAGCTGGCAGCCGCTGAAACAGCAATCGAGCAACTGGAAGAGCGTTGGCTGGAACTTGAGGAAATGGCATCGTGAGCTGGCTTATCCCGCTTGCGGTGGTGCTGGTGGTGTTCGGGTCTGTCTACTGGATGAAACCCAGCCCGCGAGATTCCCGCCTGGCGGCGTTGCGGCTTGATGCCATCAAGGCAGGGCTGCAGGTTCGTCATCATACGTTTCAGGCAGACGCCGCCAAAACCGGGGTGCGGGAAAATATTACCGGTACTTGTTACACGCTGGTGTTCCGGCAGCCAGCGCATGACGAGGGCAAGCCCCGTCAGCAGCTGTTGTTTCGTATCGTCGGCCAACCGGCGTGGGAAACTGCCGGATTGCCGCAAGGACTGTCGTGGCATGATTTACCGGGTGACCCGGCGCAGGGTCAAGAGCAGCGGTTGGCGTTGGCCGAGTCGCTTGGGGCTGGCATTCGAGCAGCGCTGACGGGTCTGAATGATGACGTCCTGTTACTGGAACTGTATGAAAACCGGGTCAGTCTGATTCCGGCAGAGCGAAAAGCCGCCAGTGCCGAAGGATATCTACAGGTGTTGACCGCACTGGCTGTTTTGGCCTGATGAGCGACCAATAAATGCTGGCCATAAAAAAGTAGCCTGATGAGGGCTAATGCTGTTCACTTAAGCGGAGCAGCATTACAGTCAACCGGATAGCGGGTTTTGCTCATCTTCACCGTTCGGGGACTTCCTGGCCTCGAACGGCGTTCCAAAAACAGTCCACCAATCCCC
>NZ_JBBKTX010000158.1:0-200 GCF_044962685.1 Oceanobacter antarcticus | reverse complement strand
CTCAGCACCGGGCGATAAACGTTTACGCCAATATTGAAGGTTATGCATAGCAAGGTTGTGTTGTTTGCAAAAGGCGACTTGGGATAAACCACTGGTACGCCAAAGGTTGATGTGCTGCTGCCATTGTTCGGATTTAGTCATGAGCTGTCTCGTTGAAGAATTTGAAGACAGCTTAGAATGAATTGAGTAGTGATTTTAGA
>NZ_JBBKTX010000157.1:0-204 GCF_044962685.1 Oceanobacter antarcticus | reverse complement strand
GACACTCCTGAAACACATCTACGCGCTATCGGATGAACACTGCATCGCCCGCTGGGTAGAAAACCCCTACTGGCAGCACTTCTGCGGCGAGCAGTATTTCCAACATCGACCACCGATTGATTCCATCACGTTCGGGCGTTTCCGCCGACGTCTCGGCGAGGACGGTTTAAAGACACTGATGAAAATGACGGTTCGCCTAGGGTT
>NZ_JBBKTX010000156.1:0-205 GCF_044962685.1 Oceanobacter antarcticus | reverse complement strand
CACAACACCAATGCCTTGTCCGGAGGGTTCATATACAAGCCAACGATGTCGTGAACCTTTTCAACAAAGTAAGGATCTCTCGACAGTTTGAAGGTTTCCAGACGATGTGGCTTCAGACCAAAGGCTCGCCATATCCGACTGATCGCCATGGCATTCAGTCCGGTTTCTTTCGCCATCAGAGTGGTTGACCAATGGGTTGCGTTTG
>NZ_JBBKTX010000155.1:0-206 GCF_044962685.1 Oceanobacter antarcticus | reverse complement strand
GTCCACACTTCGTTAGGCCCCGTGGCCGTAAAACTGGTGGGCTGTGGTACTGTTCTGGCAGACTGAGCACGGCCGCGGTGGTTGAGCTGCTGATGCTTTTTCAGCACACGATAGAACGTGGACTCCGATGCGAGGTAGATGCCCTTGTCAGCCAGACGCGGTACGATCTGTGAGGGCGGCAGGCTCTGATATTCCTGCAGGTTGCA
>NZ_JBBKTX010000154.1:0-207 GCF_044962685.1 Oceanobacter antarcticus | reverse complement strand
GATCGTTCAGCGTCGCCAGCCAAAGCCTGACCAGCGCGATCGAAACCCGGTATACCGCCGGTGCGGCAGCACCAACCTGTAGCAGCAGCGAAGTGACCGCCAGCCTGTACCTGGCAGGCGGCAGCGACGTGCTCGACAGCATTGCGGTAGCCGTCACCCTGGCGACCACCACGACGGAGACCAGCACCCCGGATCTGGGCAACGGCA
>NZ_JBBKTX010000153.1:0-208 GCF_044962685.1 Oceanobacter antarcticus | reverse complement strand
CAAAAAGCGTCGTGGTACCATGACGGATATAATCATGTGTTCGTGTTTCGGCATAGCCAAATGACAACGGTAGTGCGGGTTGCGTCCGGTTCAAGGCCTGAATCTGACTCTTTTCATCGACACACAACACCAATGCCTTGTCCGGAGGGTTCATATACAAGCCAACGATGTCGTGAACCTTTTCAACAAAGTAAGGATCTCTCGACAG
>NZ_JBBKTX010000152.1:0-208 GCF_044962685.1 Oceanobacter antarcticus | reverse complement strand
ACTGGGCAAACACTCTCCGTAAATACGCGTAAGGCTCCAGGTCGTTCGCTTTGGCGGTTTCTATCAGGCTGTACATCATGGCGCTGGCTTTTGCGCCACGCTGACTGTCACTGAATAACCAGTTTTTGCGCCCTATCGCAAACGGTCGGATAGCATTTTCGACGGGATTATTATCGATATGAAGTCGCCCATCGGTGAGGTAGACCGT
>NZ_JBBKTX010000151.1:0-209 GCF_044962685.1 Oceanobacter antarcticus | reverse complement strand
ACAGTAACTTGATTTTATCCCGGTCGCGATTACAAAAGACAAACAGAGCATTGGCCATAGGACTAAGCTCCAGCTCTTGCTCGACCAATGCCGACAAGCCATTAATCGACTTGCGCATGTCAACGGTGCCTGCGTATAAATATACCTGAACCGCTGCACTGGGCCTAAGCATATAAAAGCCCTCGATCTTTTAATGCCAGCAACAGATC
>NZ_JBBKTX010000150.1:0-214 GCF_044962685.1 Oceanobacter antarcticus | reverse complement strand
CAGCAGCTCAACCACCGCGGCCGTGCTCAGTCTGCCAGAACAGTACCACAGCCCACCAGTTTTACGGCCACGGGGCCTAACGAAGTGTGGACCTGGGACATCAGCTACTGCCCATCGGAAGTGCGCGGCCAGCACTGGTATCTGTATCTGATCATGGACGTGTACAGCCGCAAGATCGTCGCCTGGGAGGTACATGATGCCGAGTCTGGCGAGC
>NZ_JBBKTX010000149.1:0-216 GCF_044962685.1 Oceanobacter antarcticus | reverse complement strand
ACAGTAACTTGATTTTATCCCGGTCGCGATTACAAAAGACAAACAGAGCATTGGCCATAGGACTAAGCTCCAGCTCTTGCTCGACCAATGCCGACAAGCCATTAATCGACTTGCGCATGTCCACGGTGCCTGCGTATAAATATACCTGAACCGCTGCACTGGGCCTAAGCATATAAAAGCCCTCGATCTTTTAATGCCAGCAACAGATCCGGCAAG
>NZ_JBBKTX010000014.1:0-136616 GCF_044962685.1 Oceanobacter antarcticus | reverse complement strand
TTCAGAGCTTGCATCGAATGCGAGAACGATTGGTCAAGGATCGCACTGCGCTTTGCAATCAGATGCGCGGTTTGTTGACGGACTATGGTTATATCTTCCCCGTCGGAATCAATGCTGTACTTAAAGGGTTGCGCGAGATTCTGGAACAAGGTGAGCTGTCTGGCATGATGCAGTCGGAGTTGAATTGGACATTGACTGAATATGACCTGTTATCGCGTCGGATTGATCACATTAACGAAGAATTAAAGCGTTATGGCGAACAGGATCAGCAATGCCAGAACCTGATCTCTATCCCTGGAATCGGGGCTCATATCGCGACGGCCATCAAGAGTACGGTGGACAATGCGGAGGTCTTTCATAACAGCCGGGATTTTGCGGCGTGGACGGGGTTAACACCGAGACAAAAGGCCAGTGGTCATAAATCGGTGATGTCAGGGATTACCAAGCGTGGGGATGCCTACTTGAGAAAATGACTGGTGCAGGCTGCACGTCACACACTGCGCTGGGCTAAGCGAAACGAAGACACAAATCTGGCGCGCTGGATGATAGACATCGTCCAGCGTCGCGGATTGCACAAGGGCGTTGTCGCCATTGCGCATAAACTGGCGCGGATTATTTGGAGCGTTTTGACACGTCAAACGGTCTTTAATCCGGCCTGAAAGCAAAAACCCATCGGGTAGTCGTTGTTTGATGATGTAACGGGGCAATCCGTCCCTGGTAGAGCCTGAGCGGGACACGATCGGCGTGGCCAGATCGAATAGATGTTAAAGGTGCCAGGGTTCGGATTTCATCAGGGCTGCGGGAGCTGATCCCGAACAGAAGCCGGATATATGTCAGAACTGCCACTGTCATCGCAACGAACAAGTGATGGTTAACAGGAAATAAATCAAGGGCATATGGCAGGTGTCAGGGCCAAGTCATCCTTGATATTGGGGAAGCGTCTATATATGTCCCCTATAGCCCACAGTGCTTTGGCATGAGTATGCCACTGCGATGCAGTCCCCACGGATGTCGGGTGGTTACTCCAGGCGACTGCAATCCGGGCATTGTGGGTTTTTTGGGAGTTCCCAGCTGCGCTGTTCTCCGGCAAGGGCGTCGAATGTTTTGAGTCGGCCTGGGCGGGTATCGCCTAGGTTGGCGATAAATTTCAGTGCTTCCAGTGCTTGTAGTGATCCAATCACTCCTACCAGCGGTGCCAGTACGCCGCTGTCGGCGCAGCTGAGTCCACTGGTGGTCAGGTTTGGGTAGAGGCAGCGATAGCAGGGGCTGTTGTTGTCCGTAGGGTCAAACCAGATCCATTGTCCTTGTGTGCCGGTGGCGGCGGCGGATATCCAGGGTGTTTTTGTGGCGAGGCTGGCCTGGTTCAGTTGGTAACGAATGTCGGCGTTGTCGGTGCAGTCGAGTACTACGTCTATCATGCCGAGTTGGCTTTGCAGCCAGGTTTTATCGGCGCGGCGTTGTATGGCCGTTACCTGGCAATCTGGGTTGAGCGCTTGTATGTGTGCCGCTGCGGAATCTACTTTGGCACGGCCCACGTCGGCGTCGGCGTGGGCAATCTGGCGTTGCAGGTTGGACAGTTCGACCTGGTCATCGTCGACCAGCAGCAGTTGGCCAATGCCACTGGCGGCAAGATACAGGGCGACGGGTGAACCAAGGCCACCAAGACCAATGATCATGACGCGGGCTTGTAACAGTGCCTGTTGCCCTTCGATGTCCATCTCTGGCAGCAGGATATGGCGGCTGTAACGCAACAGTTGTTGGTCTGAGAGGGTTTCCATTTTCTATTCCTTCGACAGGCAGGTCTGAACAATCAGTATCAGGCCAACCGGGTTTGAGGCCAGCGTCCGCCGGTAATACGTGGCTGGCCGCCCAAATCGTGCCGGGTGCCCACATCGACAAAGCCCTGGTGTTTCAGGCAGTCGGCAACGGCGGTGGCCTGTTGATAACCATGTTCCAGCAATAACCAGCCATCCGCTACCAGAAACGCCGCTGCCTTGCTGATGATGTGTTCGATATCGGCCATGCCCTGATGATCGGCAACCAGCGCGCTGCGAGGTTCAAAAGCAACGTCACCCTGGGCCAGGTGCGGGTCGGCGGCGTCGATATAGGGGGGATTGGAGACGATCAGATCAAACTGCCCAGCCAGAGCATCAAACCAGTGGCTTAACAGAAATGTCGCACGCACTTTGTTGCTCCGGGCGTTGCGGCGCGCCAGTTCAACTGCCGGGAGGCAAACATCGACGCCTAATACTTTCCAGGAGGGCTGTTCGCTGGCTAATGCCAGGGCTATCGCCCCGCTGCCGGTGCCCAGATCCAATACTCGCGCTGTCGCCAGCAAGGGTAATTCCAGTGCCCATTCTACCAGGGTTTCGGTATCCGGCCGGGGAATCA
This sequence comes from Oceanobacter antarcticus, assembly GCF_044962685.1. Taxonomy (NCBI): domain Bacteria; kingdom Pseudomonadati; phylum Pseudomonadota; class Gammaproteobacteria; order Oceanospirillales; family Oceanospirillaceae; genus Oceanobacter; species Oceanobacter antarcticus. The sequence continues at coordinate 134,225 of NZ_JBBKTX010000014.1, read as the reverse complement.
GGGTGCTCGGATTCACTTCCAGTTCGAGTGACCAGAACGCGCGCTGGCCAAGAATATGCGCCATCGGTTCACCTTGGCAGCGACGTGCCAACAGCCGTTCAAGCGGTTCGTTATGCGCCGCTTCCAGCGTTGTGTCGCCCCAGGTATACAGCCAGGCACGCGGTTTTTGCAGTACGTGCCCCAGTAACAGTTCGGCATCGAGTCGGGCGGTATTGTCTTGTGGATTGTTGTCTTGTGGATTGTTGTCTTGCAGCTTGCGGGCATGACTGCTCAATTCAAGCTGCTGACGGGCCGTCGCCAGCCACTGATCTATGGATTGGGATTGACTCATTGGCCCGACATTTCTGCCAGCAGATTGGCCTGATGCTCGTGCGCCAGCGGCCCAATAACCGGAATCAGGTCGCCCTGAACAATTTCATCCAGTTTGTACAAGGTCAGATTGATGCGGTGATCGGTGACGCGCCCTTGCGGGTAGTTGTAGGTACGAATACGTTCGGAACGATCTCCCGACCCCACCAGACTTTTACGGGTGGCTGCCTGTTCGGCATGGGCGGCTTGGCGCTGGGCATCTCGCAGACGAGTCGCCAGCACCGCCAGTGCCTTGGCGCGGTTTTTGTGTTGTGAACGTTCGTCCTGACATTCCACCACCAGCCCGGTCGGCAAGTGGGTTACGCGGATGGCTGAGTCGGTTTTGTTGATGTGCTGACCACCGGCACCGGAGGCACGAAAGGTGTCGATACGAAGATCGTTTTTGTTGATATCGATCTCTTCTTCGCTGTCAACTTCTGGCATCACTGCCACGGTGCAGGCCGAGGTATGAATGCGGCCCTGGCTTTCGGTTTCCGGCACGCGTTGTACCCGGTGGGCACCGGATTCAAATTTCAGCCGCGAGTAAACGTCGGTTCCTGCAATACGGGTAATCACTTCCTTGAAACCGCCGTGTTCGCCTTCGCTGGCGCTCATCAGCTCGGTACGCCAGCCCTGGGTTTCGGCAAAGCGGGTGTACATGCGGTACAGGTCACCGGCAAAAATTGCGGCTTCATCACCGCCGGTGCCAGCACGTATTTCTACGATGACGTTACGGCCATCGTCCGGGTCTTTGGGTAATAGCAGAATTTCCAGTTCGCCGGTCAGGGCATCCAGCTGCTCTTTGGCCGATTGTTTTTCTTCTTCGCCCATGGCACGCATGTCGGGGTCGGGGTCGCTGGCCAGTTGTTCGGCTTCATCCAGGTCGGCTTGTGCTTGCTGGTAGCGCCCAAAGGTCTGGGCCAGACTTTCCAGCTCGCTGTATTCTTTCGACAGTTGTCGAAACTTGTTCTGATCACTAATAACGTCCGGGTCGGATAACAGGCGCCCGACTTCTTCGTAACGTTCGGAGAGAGATTCCAGTTTGTGCAGGATAGAGGCTTTCATGTTCAATCATCGCCAGTGCTGGCAGCATCAACGGTATCGCCAAGCTGGAACAGCTCGCGGGTACTGTCAAAGACATCCATGCGCCCGTCCGCCGCTGCCTGACGCAGTGCGATGGTGGGAGCATGAAGCAGCTTGTTGCTAAAAGTATGAGCAAACTGGCGTAAAACCTTTTCTGGCTCGGCACCATTTTGCAGTTGTTTAATCGCCTTGATCAGTTGTTCTTCGCGCACCCGATCGACGTGGGCGCGCAAGTCGGTGACGGTGTGAACCGCATCGAGCACTTTCAGCTCGCGCATAAAGTGTTCCACTCCCGCCAGTATCAGCTCTTCCGCCTGCAATGCAGCGTCTTCACGTGAACGGACGTTTTCTTCAATAATGCTGCGCAGGTCATCGACGGTGTACAAGTAGACATCGCCGAGGTCTGCGACCTCGGCTTCAATATCTCTGGGAACGGCAATATCGACCATAAACATAGGCTTGTGGCGGCGTTTTTTTAATGCTTTTTCAACCGCTCCTTTACCCAGCACAGGGAACGGGCTGGCGGTGGAGGCGATTACAATATCCGCCTCGGCCAGTACTTCCGGAATATCTTCCAGTAACACGGCTTCGGCATGAAATTCTTCCGCCAGATGCTGGGCACGGGCCAGTGTGCGGTTGGCAACAATGATTTTTTCAATGCCGGCATGACGCAGATGCCGCGCCACCAGTTCGATGGTTTCGCCAGCACCAATCAGTAATGCAGTGCTGCGGCCCAGATCCGAAAATATGTGCTGAGCCATCCGTACCGCAGCAAATGCCACCGATACCGGGTTCTCTCCGATGGCGGTGTCGGTACGGACACGCTTGGCAATCGAGAAGGTCTGACGAAACAGCCGTCCCAGTTCAGAGCCGACAGTGCCTGCTTCTTGAGCCACGGCATAAGCGGATTTCATTTGCCCCAGAATCTGTGGTTCACCCAGCACCAGCGAGTCCAGACCACTGGCTACTCGCATGGTGTGTTGTACCGCCGCATCTCCTTCGAGGCAGTACAGAGCCGAATCAAGTTCACTGGCATTCAGACCATGATGATGAGCAAGCCAGTCACGAACCTGATTCCAATTGAACTCTACCGACGATCCGTAGATCTCAGTACGGTTACAGGTTGAAAGGATAACGGCCTCGGTAGCTGCATTAACGTGACAGATGTCCACCAGAGCGGAAGGCATGGAGGCGGGATTAAATGCAACGCGCTCGCGCACGGACACCGGCGCAGTCTTGTGGTTAATTCCCAGAGCCCAGATACCCATTACGCTATGTGCTACCCCTGATCGAAAAGCGCGGATTATAAACGTCAGCGCCCGGCTTTACCGCTTAAATCTTTGACTTAGTGTGTCATCTAACCCTAAATAGACACAAAATTTTCTGGCAAATCAGGCGCTACCGGCTCCTGAAGCCCCCGCATCCGGAAGAAACAGAGTGTTCACACCATCGTTGACAGCCGTACCGAACGCTGCGCCGTTGTTGCATCCGGCCAGCAGCAAACGCGCTTCTCTCGCTCAATTGCTCCTGACTGGCATCCTGCTCGGCGGCGTGTTGTCGGGCTGCGCCACTCAGAAGGCACAACCTGAAGATCAGGCTACCGAACCCTCGTTGAATGACACTGCGACGGCCGGAACGACAACCGCAGCCACACAAGCCGAATCCGCCGCAATCGAACCCAAGCCCAAACCTGCCAGCTTTAGCCAAGGGGAGTTACTCGAGTTGTTATCTGCCGAGTTCGCCGGGCAGCGTCAGCAGTTCGAACGTGCCCGCGATGGCTATCTGGCCGCTGCCGAGCGTACCGGCAATCCACAGATTGCTGCTCGGGCCGCGCAGGTTTCCCAGTATATGGGTTCCTACCCGCAGGCAACCCAGGCTGCCCGTATCTGGCTGGCTGCCGAACCCGACAACCCGGAAGTACACTGGCAACTGGCCCAGCTTTATATGTCGCAGCGGTTGTTTCTCAACGCCCTGGAACACCTTAGTGTATTGCAGGATCTGACCGGCGACAGCCATTATGAATTACTGGCTTCCACCGCATCTCTCGGGGCCGAAAGTGACCGCAAAAAGCTGCTTGATGCGTTGTCACAACGGCTGGTAACCACCCCAAACAACCCCTCACTCTGGACCGCAGCGGGTATTCTGGAACAAAGCCTCGGTAACAATACCAGCGCACTCAATCATTACAATCAGGCGCTGACCCTGGCTCCCGACAGCCTGCCGGCGGCGGTATTCAAGGCCCGGATGCTGGCATCGGGGGCTGACAAACGTGCAGCTCTGACCTGGGTGGATCAGGTACTGGTACAACATCCAGATCATAAGGGCATGGAGGTTCTGCGCGCCAGACTGTTATTAAATACCGACCAGACCGAAGCCGCCAGACAGGCCTTTGAAGATTTACATCGGAGTTACCCAGGTGATCACACCATCCTGCTGTCATTGGGGCTGATTGAATTTGAACTGGAGCTGAATCAGGACTCCTACAACCACTTGCTCGGTCTGCTAGAAACCGGAGCACATCAGCCCCAGGCACTTTATTACCTGGGGCAATTATCCGAGCGACTCGGCAAGCCAGATCAGGCGCTGAGCTATTATGCTCAGGTAGAAGACAGCCGCGAATTCATGCCTGCACATCTTAATGCGGCAGCACTGCTGGCGGAGCAGCAAGGCATCCAACGTGCGGTTGATTATTTAACCGCGTTGCGCCAGAGCCACCCTGACAAACACAATGAGTTGATGGTTCTGGAGGCCAGCTTGCTGACCGACTACGGCCATTTTCAGGGTGCTCTGGATCGCTACACCCATCTGATTGATAATAATCCGAACGATGCAAAAGTCATTTACTACCGCGCTCTGGTCGCAGAACGGATGAATAATCTGCCCCTGATGGAACAAGACCTTGAACGGGTGATAGAACTGCAACCCGATAACGCCGATGCCCTCAATGCCCTCGGCTATACGCTGGTAGACCGGTTACACCGCATCGAAGATGCCCTGCCATTACTGAAACGGGCACTGGTATTACGCCCCAACAGCCCCGCCATTATTGACAGCCTGGGCTGGGCCTATTTCAAACTGGGTGACTATCAGCAAGCTGAGCCACTGCTACAGCGGGCCTTTAACATCGTCGCCGATCATGAAATTGCCGCCCATTATGGTGAGTTACTCTGGGTCACCGGAGCACAGCAACAAGCCAGAAAGGTATGGCGAACAGGCCTGCGAGAGCACGCCGATAGCGCTATTATTCGGGCAACACTGCAGCGCCTGAAGGTCGAGATGGATGCCGAATAACATAGTTCAAAGGCTTCAGACGTTAGCGCTGCTACTGTTGATGATGCTGATGGGGACATTAAGCGCCTGCTCATTACTGCCCGGCGATCAGCAGCTGCAACAGCAACAGCTGGAGCAATTACAAGACTGGCAGCTGCGCGGCAAACTGTCGGTCAGAACCAATAGCGACAGCGTGACCGGCTACCTCACCTGGGAACAGCAACATCAGCAATACGATCTGTTTATCACCGGCCCCATGGGTCAGGGGTCGTCACGCTTGCAGGGTAACCCGACCGAAGCGACGCTGACCCTGCCCGATCACGACCAGCCGCTGACCGCTCCGAATGCCGAAAGCCTGATGGCCGAATATCTCGGCTGGTACTTGCCAATTGAAGGCATTCGTTATTGGGTCAAGGGCCAACCCTCTCCTGCAAGCAAGGCCACCAGTCAGTTTGATGACTATGGATTGCTAAGCAATCTGCAACAAAATGGCTGGACCATACGCTTCAGTCGTTATCAACAACACCAGGGCATATGGCTACCGGGTCTGATCAAACTCAAGGGCTACGACTACACTCTAACTTTGGCCATTAACGAGTGGACATTGCATGACTGATGTTTCCAGCCCCTGGGTCAGCGTACCGGCACCCGCCAAACTGAACCTGATGTTGCATATTACCGGGCGTCGGCCGGATGGTTACCACAACCTGCAAACCCTGTTTCAGTTCCTCGACTACAGTGACTGGCTCGAATTTCGCTGCCGGGGTGACGACCTGCTCACCCTGACCCCCGACATTGACGGCGTCGAGCGCGAGTCGAATCTGATTATTCGTGCCGCCCGAGTGCTGCAAAACCTCGCCAAAGAAAAGGGCATAACGGTTCCAGGAGCTGATATCCGTCTGACCAAACGTTTACCGATGGGCGGCGGCCTTGGCGGTGGCAGTTCGGATGCCGCCACCACCCTGTTAACACTGAACCAGATCTGGCAACTTGGTCAGTCTCTCGATCAACTCGCCAGGATTGGCCTGGGCCTCGGTGCCGACGTGCCGGTGTTTATTTACGGTCAGGCCGCCTTTGCCGAAGGCGTCGGAGAGCAGCTCACTCCCGTGCCACAACTGGAAGAAAAATGGTTCTTGGTCGTTCGGCCAGACGTCCACGTCAACACGGCAGAAATTTTTTCCCATAAGTGTTTGACAAGAAATACCCCTGCCATTAATATGCGCACCGCACTTGAGCAAGGGGGCGATAACGATTGCCAGCAAATTGTCTCGATGATTTACCCTGAAGTTGGTAACGCATTGAATTTGCTAAATAAATATTCTCTTGCTAAGATGACGGGTACTGGAGCTTGCATATTTTCAAGCTTTGACTCGGAAGCAGAAGCCGCAAAGGTTGCTGAGCAGTTACCGGCTGAATATGAGCATTTTATTGCACAGGGTGTTAACCACTCTCCGGCACATACGCTATTATTCAGACCGTCCTAGATACTGGGGTGTCGCCAAGTGGTAAGGCAACGGGTTTTGATCCCGTCATTCGCAGGTTCGAGTCCTGCCACCTCAGCCAATTCTTTTCCTCCCAAATCAGATTAAAGTGACATCAAAGGGGACTATTGTGTCTAAGTTGATGGTATTTACCGGTAATGCCAATCCGGAACTGGCCCGACTCGTTGTCGAACGTCTCGACATCCCCCTCGGTGAAGCCAGCGTAGGAAAATTCAGTGATGGTGAAATCACCATTGAAATTGATGAAAACGTGCGCGGCAAAGACGTTTTTATTATCCAGCCTACCTGTGCTCCCACAAACGATAATCTGATGGAAATTCTGCTGCTGGCCGATGGCTTGCGCCGTGCTTCAGCTGGCCGAATTACCGCAGTCGTTCCCTATTTTGGTTATGCCCGCCAGGATCGCCGTCCGCGCAGCGCCCGTGTGCCAATCAGCGCCCGCGCTGTTGCCGACATGATGGCCGGTGCGGGTATTGACCGCATGCTGACCGTTGACCTGCACGCCGACCAGATTCAGGGGTTCTTTGATATTCCGGTTGATAACGTTTACGCCTCCCCTGTGCTACTCGACGATCTGGAACGTCAAAACTACAAAAACCTGATCGTTGTTTCACCCGACATTGGTGGTGTAGTACGCGCCCGCGCAATCGCCAAACAGATGGATGTCGACCTCGCTATCATCGACAAGCGTCGTCCCAAAGCCAACGTTGCCGAAGTCATGAACATTATCGGTGATGTCAAGGGCCGCACCTGTGTGCTGGTAGATGACATGGTCGACACCGCAGGCACCTTGTGCCACGCCGCCAAGGCACTAAAAGAGTTTGGTGCAGAAAAAGTTGTCGCCTACTGTACACATCCTGTACTATCCGGCCCCGCTCTTGAACGGCTTGCCAATGCAGAACTGGATGAACTGGTTGTCACCGACACCATTCCCCTGTCTGAGGCAGCCAAAGCCACAGGCTCCATTCGCCAACTGACCATTGCTGGTCTGCTGGCAGAAGCGGTACGCCGGGTTAACAACGAAGAATCCATCAGCGCGATGTTCCGCTAATAACACGCGAGCAAGCGCTGAACCCGGTGACACTGGTTGTGTCACCGGTTAAATAAAACCGCCAGCACTGGTCGCAAGTTCTGGCGGTTTTTCTATCCGCTAAAGAGGTATTTACTATGTCAGACTTCACATTGTCTGCTGTTGTTCGCGAAGACTCAGGGAAAGGTGCGAGCCGCCGCCTGCGTCGTGAAAACGGCGTTCCGGCCATTGTTTACGGTGGTTCAAAAGAACCCGTAACCATTACCATCAAGTCCAATGAGTTCAACAAGCAGCTGGAAAATGAAGCGTTTTACAACAGCATCATTACTCTGGAGATTGCCGGTGAGACTGAACAGGTTCTGCTGAAAGACCTGCAGCGCCACCCAGCCAAAGCCATGCTGTGGCATGCCGACTTTCTGCGCGTTAACGCAGACAGCAAGATCAAGGCACACGTTCCACTGCACTTCCTGAATGAAGAAAGCTGTGTTGGTGTCAAGATGAGTGGCGGCAAGGTAACTCACCAGCTGACCAGCCTGGACATCATTACCACGGCAGATCACCTGCCAGAATTCATCGAAGTTGATCTGGCTGCGGTTGAACTCGGTACCATCCTTCACCTGAGCGATCTGGTGCTGCCTGAAGGTGTTGAGTCTCTGGCTCTGTCTCACGGCCCAGAGCACGATACTGCTGTTGTGTCTGTGATGGCGCCCAAAGGCGGCTCCGACGAAGAAACTGAAGCCGCTGGCGAGTAATCTCGTTCGGCTGTTAAAAAAAGCGGGGATATCCCCGCTTTTTTTTGTTTTCAGATTTACCAGAATTTATGATGCCGCAAGCTGACAAGCTGTTCTCACGTCATTCTGTTGATGAGGCAAGCAAGTGACTGCACCGATTTCACTGATCGTTGGTCTGGGCAATCCCGGCAACGAATATGAACACACCCGCCATAATGCCGGTTTCTGGTGCCTGGATGCGTTTGCGCACAGCCAGCGCATTAGCCTGTCTCCCGACAAAAAATTTCACGGACTCGCTGGCAAGGGCCATATCAATGGCCAGGAATGCTGGCTGCTCAAGCCCGCCACCTTTATGAATCGCAGTGGCCTTGCGGTTGCCGCACTGGCCAATTTTTACAAACTCAAACCCGAAAACATTCTTGTTATTCATGACGAGCTTGACCTGCCAGCGGGTATCGCACGGTTTAAAACCGGTGGTGGCCATGGTGGCCAGAATGGTCTGCGCGACATTATCAGTCAGCTGGGTAACAACAAGGATTTTCATCGTCTGAGAATTGGCATTGGCCACCCCGGTGACAAATCACGGGTCACTGGCCATGTGCTGGGACGCGCCCCCGTCGCGGAAGAACAGAGCATCCGGGCAGCCATTGACGAAGCATGCCGAGTATTACCAGACGTACTGAACGGCGAAATGGCGAAAGCCATGAATCGACTTCATTCATTTAAAGGGTAAAATACCTGCCCCGTTTTTATCAGACACAGGAAACCACTTATGGGCTTCAAATGCGGCATCGTTGGCTTGCCCAACGTCGGAAAATCCACACTGTTCAATGCACTCACCAAGGCCGGCATCGACGCAGAGAACTTTCCGTTCTGCACCATTGAGCCTAACTCCGGGGTGGTTTCCATGCCCGATAAGCGCCTGGATGAACTGGCTGACATCGTCAAACCTGAACGCGTCGTCCCAACTTCCATGGAATTCGTCGATATTGCCGGACTGGTGGCTGGCGCTTCAAAAGGTGAAGGCCTGGGCAACCAGTTTCTCGCCAACATTCGTGAAACCGATGCCATTGCCCACGTGGTACGCTGTTTTGAAGACGACAACGTTATTCACGTTGCCAACCGGGTAAGCCCGGCAGACGATATTGAGATCATCAATACCGAGCTGGTATTGGCCGATATGGAATCCTGTGAAAAGCAGTATCAACGCGTTAGTCGTACCGCCAAAGGCGGCGACAAGGATGCAGTAGCGCAAAAGGCGTTGCTGGAGCGTTTGCTACCCCATTTTGAAGAAGGCCACACCGCCCGCATGCTGGACATGAGTGACGACGAGCAAAAAGTCGCCCGTGCATTCCACCTGCTGACCACCAAACCTACCATGTACATTGCCAACGTTGCCGAAGATGGCTTTGAAAACAACCCGCACCTCGACGTTGTGCACACCATTGCCGCCTCCGAAGGTGCCCAGGTCGTGGTCGTTTGCAACAAGATCGAGTCCGAAATCGCCGAACTGGATGATGAAGACAAAATGGAATTCCTGTCCGAAATTGGCATGGAAGAACCGGGGCTGGATCGTGTTATCCGTGCTGGCTATGAATTATTGGGGCTGCAAACCTACTTCACCGCCGGAGTAAAAGAAGTCCGCGCCTGGACCATCAAGGTCGGCGATACCGCACCACGTGCTGCCGCAGCGATCCATACCGACTTTGAACGTGGCTTTATCCGCGCAGAAGTGGTTGGCTATAACGACTTTATTCAGTACAAAGGGGAATCTGGTGCCAAGGAAGCTGGCAAATGGCGGCTTGAAGGCAAGGAATACATCGTCAAGGACGGCGACGTCGTACACTTCCGTTTTAACGTATAGATCACTGTCTTATTCACCAGACACAGGTCTGAGCTGCTGCAACTGCAGGCAGCCCAGGCCCAGGCAGAAAGGACAACTCCCTTTCCGCCTGCTCATCAGTCACCAGCGCGTCCAATAATCCGCAACATTTCATCGAAAATAGAACCAATTTTCTATTTCCAGCCTTATTGTTTCAAATAAATAACACATTGAACCAAAACGACACGTAATAGCAGATTGCAAATCCATCGCCCAACGACCAGAATGAACGTTCAGTCACTGGCAATAGAGCATCATGATAGACAAGCGCGAACAGATACTGAAAGCAACGGCAGAGATGATCGTCGAACATGGCCTTCAGGCTTGTCCAATGTCCAAAATATCTGCTCTTGCCGGATGTGGTGCCGGAACCATCTATCGGTATTTTGAAACCAAGCAGGATCTGGTCAAGGCCCTGTTTGATGACCTGATCACAAAACTGACTGCCGCCTGTACCGAAGGTTACGATGCCTCGCTGCCATTGCGCGAACGCTTCTTTACCTTGTGGGGCAACTATTACCGTTATGTGCTCGCAAACCCTTGTCAGCGGGCATTAATGGATCAGCTACTGGCCTCACCAACCATTTGTGCCGAGCACCGGGAGAACTCTCTGACGGTACTGCAACAGGTCATCGGTCAACTGCTGGATGATGGCAAGCATCAGGGGGTCTTCAAGGACCTTCCCAACGAACTGCTCAATACAGTGACCTATGGAAGCCTTTCCATGATGGCGAAAAAACAGCAACAGGCACCAGAAAAATTCAGCTGCGTCAGCTGCGATGAAGAAGACATTCTCAGCCTCTGTTGGGATGCAATACGACGTTAAACGGGACACAAACACGGAATGAATATTCTTTCACCTATTCAGACAGGATCACACATGAATAAGCAATCGAATGCAAACACGGTCAGCGGTGCTGAAATCGCTGCCAGCCACCAGCACAACCGCCAAAGTGGAACCGGCTTTTATTCAACCCTGACTCATATGGTGTTGAAACAAAAACGCCAGCGTCTGGCGCTGGCGAAATAAGCCGCAAAAAGACACTGGCACTGACACCGCTCAGTGCCGAGTTTCCCCTTGCCCGACATCCGAGTCGGCAAAGCAGCCTGGCAATATCGAAAGTCGGTTGGCAATAACCAGGGTATTTTCTGCAACCAGTGTCAGTCCGGCATCATCAACCACCGATTCCAGCAAAACACAGGTGGTATCGATCGAATCCAGCCCGACCACAATCGCCAAAACATAGCCATAGCGGGTGTTCAGCGCGACCAGATCACCAATCTCGGTTTCTTCCCGTTCGGTATTAAAATCGTCACCTACCAGATCATCTGTCGGTGCCGGTTTCTTGAACCGTGCCAGCGCCACCAATTGTACGATCCCCTGTACGATACCGTCATTGATATCCAGGGTAACCTCGTTGTCTTCCTCAACATCAACCACTCGATCAAGCAGACTCATAAACAGATCAGAGTCTTCGTCAGACCAACGCAGGTCAACCGGGGGCTTTTGCTCTCGGGAAGAACGGAAACAAACTTCGGTGGGAAATTCAGCGGGTGCTTCTCCGGAGGCCGGAGCAGGCATTAACAAGCTAACAGCTTCCAGGCCATTTTGTTCGTGTTCTGCAATTCGCCAGAACAACGGCATCACTTCTGCGTTCATGAGGCTAACTCCCTATACTGGATGGACATTGCGGAGCCAAACGGCAAGTACCTGCGAAGATCTCCTCAGCAAAAATAACTTGCCTGAACATAGCAGGGCCTGCCGAAAGTGACAAGCCGTGCCAATAGTGAGTCAGACAACCGTCCTCAATGACGTTATCGTCGACCCGCTGGTGTCCCTCCCGGCCCTGGGAATAAACTGACGTTATTGGCACCATCGGTTTTGGTCACCGTCGGCTTGCCTTCTTTACTCACTTCATCGATACGGATGACGGCATGCATAGGGATAAAGGTGCGTTTGACATCAGCAAAGGTGTTTTTCAGCTTCTCCTCACCAGGATCCACCACCAACTGGGAGCGCTCCCCGAACAATAATTGCTCAACTTCAACAAAACCATACAGATCACTTGGATAGATATAGCGCGCGTAAATTTCAAATACCTCGGCTTGTTGTAAAAAAACAACGCGGTAGACGGGTTCAACCATTTCTTTCGAATTCATAAAGGCGTCAGACAACCTCGGTAGCACAGAAAATCTCGATCAGGACTGCAGATGCGCACTGGCATCAACAGAAGGGAGCGAAGTATAATACTGCCCCTTTTTTTACGCGACACCGAAGGCTGTTTTGCCCATGACTTCTGCCACTCAGGATCAACCGAAAAAGCTTTACATCAAAACGCACGGTTGCCAGATGAACGAATACGATTCATCCCGGATGGCAGACATGCTGGAAGCCAGCCATCAGCTGGAAATGACCGACAACCCGGAAGAAGCCGATGTCATTCTGCTGAACACCTGCTCGATTCGGGAAAAAGCCCAGGAAAAGGTCTTTCATGAGCTAGGGCGCTGGAAAAAACTGAAAGCCAAAAACCCCGATCTTAAAATTGGCGTCGGCGGTTGTGTCGCCAGCCAGGAAGGTGACGCCATCATCAAACGAGCGCCCTTTGTCGATATGGTCTTTGGCCCCCAAACGCTCCACCGCCTGCCAGCCATGGTGAACAAGGCAGCTAATGCCATCCAGGTAGTCGACGTTACCTTCCCTGAAATCGAAAAATTCGACCATCTGCCCGCTCCCAAAGTGGAAGGCTGTACGGCTTTTGTGTCTGTTATGGAAGGTTGCTCCAAATATTGCACTTTCTGCGTTGTCCCCTACACCCGTGGCGAAGAGGTCAGCCGACCGCTCGCCGATGTACTGCGAGAAGTAGAACAACTGGCAGCGCAAAACGTTCGGGAAGTCAACCTGCTGGGGCAGAACGTCAACGCCTACTGCGGTGCAACCACCGATGGAGAAGAAGCCGACCTGGCCGAACTGATTACCCAGGTTGCCGACATCGACGGTATTGACCGGATTCGATTCACCACCTCACACCCACTGGAGTTCAGTGACAGCCTGATTCAAGTGTATGCCGAAGTACCAGAGCTGGTAAGCCACCTGCACTTGCCAGTACAAAGTGGCTCCAACCGGATTCTCGCGGCGATGAAACGCGGCCATGAAATTGATCTGTATCTCGACAAGATCGAGCGGCTGCGCAAGTTGCGCCCGGATATTTCCGTCTCCTCCGACTTCATTATCGGCTTTCCTGGCGAAACGCTGGCAGATTTTGAAGACACCATGAAACTGATCGAAAGTATTGGTTTTGATACGTCTTTCAGTTTTATTTACAGCGCCCGCCCTGGCACACCGGCAGCTGAACTGGCAGACGACACCCCGGAAAGCGTCAAGAAAGAACGCCTGCATATTCTGCAAGCCCGTATTTTACAAAATGCCCAGCAAATCAGCCGCCGCATGGTCGGCTGTGAAGAAACCATTCTGGTCACCGGTGTCTCTCGCAAGGATCCGGGAGAACTGCAAGGGCGTACGGAAAACAACCGCGTTGTAAACTTCCGCTATGAAGACCACAGCCTGATTGGTAAATTCGTACGGGTACAGATTGAAGATGCCTACCCGAACAGCCTGCGCGGTGTCATCATCGATGCAGATCAGGCGTACTAGACCAGTACGCCGTTGCCTACTCCCAGGAGATTTTTTTGACCGATACGCCCAGCACCCCAGCGTCAGTTGCTGAAATATCCGTCCAGACTCTGGAGCTGCAACCGGAAAATGCCTCCCGGCTCGCCAACCTCAGTGGCAATCTGGACAGCCATATCCACCAGATTGCAGATCACTACCAGTTGGTCATTTATAATCGTGGCGGCCAGTTTCGCCTCGAAGGCGACCGCGAAGCCGGTGCCCGTGCCGCCCGGCTGATTGACCGGCTCTACAGTGAGACCGCCAATGGCACGCCGATCACGCCGGATCTGATACATTTACTGCTATCAGAAGACAAAATTAACCAACAGGATGAATCGGATAGCTCGGAACAACAGCCTCAGCCGGATCCCCAGCACGGCTCGCTGATCATCAAAACGCCCCAGGCCCATGTCAAGGTACGAGGCAAGCATCAGCGCGAATACATTGACCAGATACGACGCTACGACATCAGCTTCGGCATTGGCCCTGCCGGTACCGGCAAAACCTTCCTGGCGGTCGCTGCAGCGGTAGAAGCGCTATTGAAAGATGATGTCAGACGTATTTTGCTGGTGCGCCCAGCGGTAGAAGCCGGTGAAAAACTGGGCTTTCTGCCTGGCGACCTGGCGCAGAAAATTGATCCCTACCTGCGTCCACTCTACGATGCCCTCTACGAAATGCTCGGTTTTGAATACGTCGGCAAGTTGATGGAACGTAATGTCATTGAAGTGGCACCGCTGGCCTACATGCGTGGGCGCACCCTCAGCCACTCTTTTGTGATTCTGGATGAAAGCCAGAACACCACCAAAGAACAGATGAAAATGTTTCTGACCCGGATTGGCTTTGGCTCCAGAGCGGTGATTACCGGTGACATCACCCAGACGGATCTGCCACGTGGTGTACTGTCCGGTTTGCGTCATGGCCTGGAAGTACTCGACGGCGTTGAAGGCATCGGTATCACCCGTTTTGATAATCGTGATGTTGTCCGCCACCCCTTGGTACAACGTATTGTTGATGCCTACGATCGCCATGACGAACAAGAAGAACAGGCCAGAGAAGCCAGTCGCCAGGAACGGCAACAGGCAACCACTTCATGACGCTAGCGCTGCTTGACTTACAAATTGCCGAAGAAATTGATCTGCAAGCAGAAAGCTTGCCCACGGAAGAGCAGTTTCTGCAGTGGGTAACCGCCGCAGTGGCAGAACGCTCCCCCTATGACGAACCGGAACTGACCATTCGTCTTTGCGCCGAAGCAGAAAGCCAACAATTAAACAGCGAATACCGTGGCAAGGATTCGCCGACCAATGTCTTGTCATTTCCTTTTGAAGCCCCACCGCAAGTCCCTATCCCTTTACTGGGAGACCTGGTCATCTGTGTACAGATTGTGACAAGGGAAGCCCACGAACAAGGTAAATCAGCGAATGCCCACTGGGCTCATATGGTCATTCATGGCTGCTTGCATTTACTGGGATACGACCATATAAATGACGACGAAGCGGAAGAGATGGAAGAACTGGAGCAACGCCTGCTGGCGCAGCTCGGCTTCCCAGACCCTTATCAAGACGAGGCCCCATGAGCGACGACCCCCGAAGTTGGCTGGAAAAGCTGACTGATCTGTTCTCTGACGATCCACAAAGTCGTCAAGACATCAAAGTGATTGTGCGAGAAGCTGCCGAACGCAGCATCGTCGACAACGACACCCTGAATATTCTTGAAGGTGCCCTGCAGGTTTCCGAGATGCAGGTTCGGGATATCATGATTCCGCGCGCCCAAATGGTCTCCATTCAAATCAACGAGTCGCTCAAGGGATGCATTCCACGCATTATTGAATCGGCTCACTCCCGCTTCCCCGTGCTGGGTGAAGGGCAAAATGAAATCCTGGGTATCATGCTGGCCAAGGATCTGTTGCCATTGTTGCTTACCGATCACCATGACAATTTCCGCCTCAAGGATATTTTACGCCCAACCACTTTTGTACCGGAAAGCAAGCGCCTGAATGTTCTGCTACGGGAATTCCGGGCCACCCGGAATCATATGGCGGTTGTGGTCGATGAATTTGGCAGTGTTGCCGGACTGGTCACTATTGAAGATGTACTGGAACAGATTGTCGGCGATATTGAAGATGAGCATGATTTTGATGAAGAAGAGAGCCTGATCAAGGAAGTCGAAAATCAGATTTTTATGGTCAAGGCACTCACTCCGGTCGAAGACTTTAACGAACATTTTGAGGCCAGCTTCAGCGATGACGATTTTGATACCATCGGTGGTATCGTCATCCATCATTTTGGTCGGGTACCGGAATGTAATGAAAGTATCAGTATCGAAAACTGGCACTTCAAGGTCATCAACGGCACCAGCCGCCAGATCAATTTACTTGAGGTCACCCCTGTGTGATTCCAACCACCCCTAGCGGGATGATGATCAAATCCGAGCGCTGGATGACGCCGCTGTTATTACTGGCAGCCGGAGCCATTGCTCCCCTAGCATTGGCACCGCTTTACTGGTGGCCACTGGGGCTGGTCAGTCTGATTCTGTTTGCTCACTTGCTGTGGCAACCCGCTTCGTGCCGCCAGGCATTTGAACGCAGCTGGTGGTACGCCTTTGGTCAATTTGGCAGTGGTGTTTCCTGGGTTTATGTCAGCATGCATGACTTTGGCGGCACATCTGCCCCTTTGGCCATACTGTTGGCAGCGTTGTTTGCCGCAGTGCTGGCACTGGTTCCCGCCATCTGCTTTAGCCTCTACGCCCTGTTCAGACGCCATGGCCAACCAGTTATTCCCTGGCTAATGCTACCCGCCTTCTGGTTTATCAGCGAATGGCTACGCAGCTGGATATTTACCGGCTTCCCGTGGTTATTTGCGGGTGACGCACACCTGTTCAGTTGGCTATCCGGCTGGGCTCCCGTTATTGGCAGTTATGGTATCTCGGTTATTCTGATGCTGACCGCCACCAGTCTGATTCAGGCTCTGCGGACAACCCAGTTAAGATACCTCTGGGTCGTACTGCTCTGGCCAGCAGGATACCTGTTACAACAACAGCAATGGACAACGCCAGTGGGTGAACTGACGGTCAGCAGCGTACAGGGAAACATTGATCAGAATCTGAAATGGAAGCCGGAAATGGTCAGCCCGACCATCAACCTGTATTTCAAGGAAACCTCAAAACTCTGGGACAGCGACCTGATTGTCTGGCCGGAGACAGCGATCACCTTGGTCTATGATCGTTTTTTACCTTACCTGGACGAACTTAATCACACAGCGCAACAACATGATGCTGGCCTGATAACCGGTATCGCTTACCGCTATCCACAAAATCACCCGCAGGCCGGGGAATATCACAACAGCATTGTTGCGACGGGTATGGCTGACGGTCTGTATCACAAACAACAACTGGTTCCTTTTGGTGAATTTATTCCTTTTGAAAGCCAGCTACGCGGCCTGATTCCATTTTTTGATCTGGAAATGTCGAGCTTCTTGCATGGTGCACCCGATCAGGATCTGATCCGTCTCGAAGTGCATCAACAGCTTTATTTGATCGCCCCTTATATTTGCTACGAAATAGCCTATCCACAACTCGTCAGCCGCATGGCCAGGCAAGCTAACCTGTTGGTCACGGTCAGCAACGATGCCTGGTTTGGCGACTCTCTGGGGCCAAAACAGCACATGGGCCTGGCGCAAATGCGGGCGTTGGAAACCGGGCGTTACCTGCTGCGTTCGACCAATACCGGTATTACCGCATTAGTAAACAACCATGGTCAGATCGTGAAGCAACTACCGACCGGCATTCGCGGCAGCCTGACGGCCAAGGCTGAATTACGGAGCGGAGACACGCCCTATATGCGCTGGGGGCTGCTGCCGTTGTACTTTTTGTGCTTGGTAACACTGCTGTTTGCTACCGCACTGGTGATTGCCACCCGGCCAACAACAGCAACGAGCGAGCGGTAATGGCGAAGTTACTGTTCAGACTGAACAATGTGCCGGATGAAGAAGCTGATGCAGTGAGGGCTTTGCTGGAACAGCACGCTATTCATTGTTATGAAACCCATGCTGGTCGTTGGGGAATATCCGTGGCAGCGATTTGGCTGGTCGATGCCGATGACTACGACAGGGCAAGATCGCTGATTGACGCAGTACAACAGGATCTGCTTGACCAAAACAGGGAGGCATCCCAACCGGTGCCATCCCTGCGCCATCGCTTTCGGGAACGCCCGATAGATTTTATTCTGGTCGCGGCGGGTATTGGAATCATCGTGATGCTGACTGTATGGCCATTTGTAACGGTGTTTGAGTAGCCAAAAAACTACTAACTTAACGTTTCAAACGGCCCAGTGTTGCATCCAGAACTGGCTGATTGGCTGCCGGAAAATTGTAGCTGGCCAAATCAGCAGCACCAACCCAGCAGATCGGTTGCCCTTCGGCACCGTGTGCCTGCAATGCCTCTGTTGCCGTTACCTCTACCCAGTAAACATCCAGTCGGACTGACTTGTCTGGATAATCAAAGCAGACCTCAATCAACGGTAACATACTGTCGTTACCCAGTTGCAGGCCCAGCTCTTCGTCCAGCTCTCTCACCAGGGCGGCAGCGGTTGTTTCACCTGCTTCAATCTTTCCCCCTGGAAACTCCCACAACCCACCCTGATGTTTATGATCCGGGCGTTTTGCGATCAGGATTTGCTGTTGCGGATTACAAATCACCGCCACAGCTACCGCCAATTGCTCAGTAACAACAGCGGCGTGACTCACATCACCGACATCTCTCACAGCCATCAGGAACGATAATCGGCATTGATAGTGACATACTCATGGGACAAATCCGTCGTCCAGATGGTCTCGGTCACATCTCCGCGTCCAAGCGCAATACGCACGGTAAACTCGGACTGTTTGAATATGGCAGCACCAGCAGCTTCGGTATACGAATCACAGCGGCCACCATCTTCAACGATACGGACGTCATCAAGCCAGATCTGAATCTTATCCAGTTCCATATTGGCGACACCGGCGCGACCAACTGCTGCAAGAATACGTCCCCAGTTGGCATCGGAGGCAAACATGGCGGTCTTCACCAGTGGCGAATGAGCAACCGTGTAGGCGACATCCAGTGCCTCTTGCGGCTCGCGAGCTTCAATAACTTCGACAGTGACAAACTTGGTTGCACCTTCACCGTCACGCACAATGGCTTGGGCCAGTAGCTGAAAGGCTATTTTTAATTCGTTAAACAGCATCTCGGCCACGGGGGAATCGGCATCGGTAATCGTCAGTGCCGATTGGCCAGTAGCAATCAGGATACAGCTGTCGTTGGTTGAGGTATCACCATCGATAGTAATGCGGTTAAACGAGGCATTAGCCAGACGCTTGCACCACTGCTCAAGTACCATTTTGTCAATCTGCGCATCGGTGGCAATAAAGCCCAGCATGGTTGCCATATTGGGCTTAATCATGCCAGCCCCTTTGGATATGCCACTGATGGTGACCTCATGGCCATCCAGTTCAAAGCAGTGCGAGTAACCTTTTGGCAAGGTATCCGTTGTCATGATACCGCGCGCTGCACGGGCCCACTGATCTTCGCCAAGTTGTGCTAATGCCAGAGGAATGCCGCGTTCAAAGGCGGCCATATTGAGTGGCTCGCCAATGACTCCGGTCGAAAACGGCAGTATCTGACTGGCCTCAACACCGGTAGCTGCGGCCAGCAACTCACAGCTACGACGAGCATTGGCAAACCCTTGCTTGCCGGTACCGGCATTGGCATTGCCGGTATTGATCAACAGGTAACGCGGTGACTGTACAGCGAGATGCTCACGGGCAATCTGCACGGGAGCCGCGCAGAAAGCATTTTGGGTAAATACGCCAGCCACCTCGGCACCCTCTGCCAACTCCAAAATAACCATATCATCGCGGTTCTGGTAACGCACCGCAGACTGGGCTATTCCCAACCGTACACCGGCAACGGTTGCAAAATCCTCAAATACTGAAAAATTAACGGCCATGTTGTATCTCTTACGCCTTATGACAATGTGCCATGACAATGCTTGTATTTTTTACCAGAACCACACGGGCAAGGTTCATTACGTCCTACTTTGCGCTCATCACGGACAAACGGTTGCACCTGATCATCTCCAGCTGCCGCAACTGGCTCGTCTGCAACCATACCACTGGTGGTTTCGTGCTCGTATTTGGCCAGTTGCGCCTGGGCTTCCGCTTCGGCTCGTCGCTTCTCTTCCATTTCACGGACTTCAGATTCTTCACGAACCTTGACGTGAGACAGCACCCGAATGGTCTCGCGCTTGATATTGCCAAGCAGCTCCTGAAACAGGTTAAACGATTCACGTTTATATTCTTGCTTCGGATTTTTCTGGCCATAACCACGCAGATGAATACCCTGGCGCAGGTGATCCATGGTCGCCAGGTGCTCTTTCCAGAGATTATCAACAATCTGTAGCATCACCTGTTTTTCGAAGATACGCAGGGTTTCACGACCAACCGAGGCCTCCTTGTCTTTGTAGGCTTGCTCAACGGTATCCGCAATGCGTTCACGCAGGGTTTCCTCATACAGTTTGTCTTCGGCATCCAACCACTGCTGAATCGGCAATTCGACATTAAATTCAGCACTCAGATGCGCTTCCAGCCCAGCGATATCCCACTGCTCTTCCAGACTTTGTGGCGCGATATAATCGCTGACTGCGTCTTCCATCACATCCTTGCGTATCGTTGTGATGATATCGCCGATATCCTCCATCGCCATCAGGTCATTACGCTGTTCATACACAACGCGGCGCTGGTCGTTGGCCACATCGTCGTATTCCAGCAACTGCTTACGAATATCAAAGTTGCGGCCTTCGACCTTGCGTTGTGCCTTCTCGACCGCATTGGTGACCATTTTGTGTTCGATCGATTCACCATCCTTCATGCCTAACGCCTGCATCATTCCGCGCATACGTTCAGACATAAACATGCGCATCAAGCTATCATCCAGCGACAAGAAGAAGCGAGTAGAACCTGGATCCCCCTGACGGCCCGCACGGCCACGTAACTGATTGTCGATACGGCGCGACTCGTGCCGCTCCGTCCCGACAATATGTAAACCACCGGCTTCCAAAACCGCATCGTGACGCGTTTTCCAGTCCAGCTTGATCGCCTCGATGTCGTCGTCAGATGGATTATCCAGGCGCGAAATCTCGGACTCCCAGTTACCACCCAACATGATGTCAGTACCACGACCCGCCATATTGGTAGCAATGGTTACGGCCCCGGGACGACCGGCATCGGCAATAATTTCCGCCTCACGGGCATTTTCCTTGGCGTTCAGAACATTGTGGGGAATACCGGCTTTTTGTAGTAAACCGGAAACATATTCGGATGATTCAATGGATGCAGTGCCAACCAGAACCGGCCGCTTCAATTCAATGACGGCACGAATCTCCTCAACAACAGCGTCATACTTCTCTGGCACCGTAGCGTAGATCACGTCATTATAATCGGTTCGCTGTACCTGCTTGTTGGTAGGAATAACCACAACATCCAGGCCGTAAATCTGGTGGAACTCGAAAGCTTCGGTGTCCGCAGTCCCGGTCATACCAGCCAGCTTTTCGTACAACCGAAAGTAGTTCTGGAAGGTAGTAGAAGCCAGCGTCTGGCTTTCTGCCTGAATACGCACACCTTCTTTTGCCTCGATGGCCTGGTGCAGACCTTCACTCCAGCGTCGTCCGGGCATGGTTCGCCCGGTATGTTCATCAACGATCACAATCTGACCATTTTGAACGATATAGTCGACATTTTTGCTATAAATCGCATGCGCCCGCAAAGCCGAATGGACATGGTGCAGCAGGTTAAGATTTTGCGTTGCGTAGAGGCTTTCACCCGCTTCGAGAAGACCTTCAGCAACCAGCATCTCTTCAACAAACTCGTGACCTTCTTCTGTCATCTCAATTGAACGACTTTTTTCATCGATAATAAAGTGACCGGAAATAGGATTATCTTCTTCATCCAGCTCACCCTTTTGCAACTTGGGAGCCAGCAGATTTATTTTGCGGTAAAGTTCGGAGTTATCCTGGGCGGGGCCGGAAATAATCAGTGGTGTACGGGCTTCGTCAATCAGGATGGAGTCCACTTCATCGACAATAGCAAAGTACAGATCACGCTGAACCTTGTCCTCTACGGAAAAGGCCATGTTGTCGCGCAAGTAATCAAAGCCAAATTCGTTGTTCGTTCCATATACAATATCTGCTTGATATTGCTCGCGCTTTTCGGCTGTTTGTTGACCAGGCACAACCACACCGACCGTCAAACCCAAAAATTCATACAACGGGCGCATCCATTCGGCATCACGACGGGCAAGGTAATCGTTCACCGTGACGACATTAACGCACTTGCCAGTTAATGCATTCAGATACGTCGGCAAGGTACCCACCAGGGTTTTACCTTCACCGGTACGCATTTCGGCAATACGTCCTTCATGCAGGGTGATACCACCAATCAGCTGAACATCAAAGTGGCGCATGCCCATAACCCGACGACTGGCTTCGCGACAGACTGCAAACGCTTCAGGCAGCAAGTCGTCAAGTTTTTCACCCTGATTCAGGCGTTGTTTTAATTCGGCTGTTTTTGCCTGCAGCTCTATATCAGTAAGCGCTTGTTGCGCTTCTTCGTAGCTATTGACCTGCTCAACCAGCTTACCCATGCGCTTCAGTTCCCGGCTATTTTTACTGCCGAAGAGCGTGCGGAAAATATTACCCATCATGTGATTCTAACTATCCAATTTGCAAATACAGTGAGGCCCGGACAGACCGAAACGACAAGTTATACGCCGCCTACGTTACAGGCCCGAGATGGTGACAGCAATTTGATCAATGCCTATCGGAGAGTGCGATGAATATAAGCCGAGGGGTCTACCGTTCGCCCGTTCTTGAAGACTTCAAAATGCACATGAGGCCCGGTTGAGCGTCCGCTACTGCCCATCGCGGCAATAACATCACCCTTGCGAACGATATCACCAACCTTGACGTTCAACTCAAGGCAATGTGCGTAGCGCGTTTTGTAGCCGTTGCCATGATTGATTTCAACCAGCCGTCCATAGCCATAACGATCACCCGCCCAGGTCACAACACCGGACGCGACCGCTACAATATCAGAGCCCAGCTTACCGGCAAAATCGACCCCCGCATGCCAAGCCAGTTGCCCGGTAAAGGGATCCGCACGGCGACCATAGCGAGAAGACATCCAGCCTTTCTTGATCGGCCGTCCAGTGACAAAGGTATCTTCATCCAGACGCCGGGCAGACATCAGGTCGTCCAGCACTTCCAGTTGTTGCTCACGATGGCCAATCCGATCTGCCAAGTCATTCAGTACATCGCTGATTTCCGGTGCCTCGTAGGCTTCTCCTATCGATCCCGGCCCACCCAGAGCAGGTGCCATGGAGAAATCGAATTCTTCCGCTTCCAGGTTGGCAACATCAACCAGACGTTCGCCGAGGGCGTCAAGACGCATCAAGCGCGACTGCAATTCTGCCAATTTGACCGTCAGAGCTTGTAGCTCCTGATCGGTCTGAATACGGATTTGTTCCAGCTCCTGACGCTGCAGGCTGAGATCATTTTCCCATGCCTCTGCTGCCATCGGCTCCAGAGAAAAATCTTCATCAGCCAGCCAATCAGCCAGCCAAAAGCCTGCCGCCCCCATCGCAAAAGGCAGTGCCACAAGACAGCCAAACAGCAACGTCCTCGCAGGTGTGGTCAATCGGTAAGTCCGGGACTCACCGTGACGCTGACCAACAACAATAATGTTCATAAATAACCAGGTAAGTGAACCAGACGGATACACGTACAGACTTGCTTGTCAGGCCCATGCCCTACTGACCGCAGCACAACCGGAGCTTTCACAACAGCCAAACCCATTACAATTCACCAACAGACAGACAAAAATAAGGCCATATTACTATGGCCTTGAGATATTACTACAGCATTTTTCAGAAGCACTTAACCAGCGGCAGCTGGACGCATATAAGTAATCGGTGCAGCTTCTTCACTAAACTCGACAAATTCCCACGCATCTTCATGAGCGAGTAATTCGCGCAGCAAACGATTGTTCAGGCCATGACCAGACTTGTAGCCAATGTATTCACCAATCAGACTGTGGCCGAGTAAATACAAATCACCAACGGCATCAAGAATCTTGTGTTTGACGAACTCATCTTCATAGCGCAGACCGTCTTCGTTCAGGACACGATAATCATCCACCACAATCGCATTCTTGACACTACCGCCCAGTGCCAGGTTCTTGGCGCGCATGTACTCCAGATCCTTGGTAAAGCCAAAGGTACGAGCACGACTGACTTCCTTGACATACGAGGTCGAGGAGAAATCCAGGCTGGCCTTCTGCACACTCTGTTTCAGCACAGGGTGATCAAAATCAATTTCAAAAGACACCTTGAAGCCATCGTAAGGCAAAAAAGCAGCCGTTTTGTCGCGTTCTTTGACTTCAATACGACGTTTGATACGAATAAACCGCTTTGGTGCGCCCTGTTCCATCAAGCCGGCCGATTGCAGTAAAAAGACAAACGGGCCAGAGCTACCGTCCATAATAGGTACTTCGCGAGCACTGACTTCCACAACGGCGTTATCGATACCAAGGCCAGCCATTGCAGACAGCAAATGCTCCACAGTATCGACCTTGGCATGATCACGAACCAGAGTTGTAGACAGGGTCGTTTCACCAACATTCAACGCATGCGCAGGAATATCGACAACGGGGTCAAGGTCAGTTCGACGGAACACAATCCCTGTGTTGACCGGGGCTGGCTTCAAAGTCAGATAGACCTTTTCACCGGAGTGAAGGCCTACACCTGACGCGCGAATAGTGTTCTTTAGAGTGCGTTGAGGGATCATTCTGACAATCC
This sequence comes from Oceanobacter antarcticus, assembly GCF_044962685.1. Lineage (NCBI taxonomy): Bacteria > Pseudomonadati > Pseudomonadota > Gammaproteobacteria > Oceanospirillales > Oceanospirillaceae > Oceanobacter > Oceanobacter antarcticus. The sequence goes on along the minus strand of NZ_JBBKTX010000014.1, from coordinate 109,828 downwards.
TGCCATTATCGGGCGTTTTTTATACAAAAAAATAGATCCAAAGATTATAGCAGGAATGAAAGAACACGCCAGTGGCGTGCTCTTTTTGACTCAATCTGCCTGACGACGCAAAAAAGCAGGTATATCCAGATATTCCATATCCTGTCGTGTTTGTGGCTCTGCTCTTGTCGCCGCCTGTGCTCCAGCTCCAGCCTGACGACTCACCGCCGGGCGATCCAGTTTGTTGTAGTCGGTAGTGCCATCAGCACGTTTTGGTGCCGGTGCGTTATCGACCACTTTTTTCGGGCGAGGTTCTGCTGCAGCAACAGAGGCTGACGCAGAAGCATGGTAATTCAGGCCAGTAGCGACCACCGTTACGCGCAACTCATCACTCATTTCTGGGTCGATGACAGTGCCCACAACGACGGTTGCATCTTCTGCAGCGTATTCGCCAATAATATCGCCAACTTCGGAAAACTCACCCAGAGACAAATCAAACCCTGCAGTAACATTGACCAGAATACCGCGCGCACCCTTGAGATTAACGTCTTCCAGTAACGGACTGCCAACGGCAGCTTCTGCGGCCTTGCGAGCGCGATTTTCGCCACTGGCAGAACCGCTTCCCATCATGGCTTGTCCCATTTCGGACATCACTGTGCGCACGTCAGCAAAGTCAACGTTAATCATACCCTGCTGGGTAATCAGATCGGCGATCCCCTTGACAGCACCATGCAACACATCATTCGCAGTGCGGAAAGCATCCATCAGCGTGGTGCCCTTCCCCAGTACCGACAGGAGCTTTTCGTTCGGAATAGTGATCAACGAATCCACATGTTCGCTTAACTGCTTCAATCCGATTTCAGCCATCGCCATGCGTTTTTTGCCTTCGAACGAGAATGGCCGTGTTACCACAGCAACAGTCAGGATTCCCAGTTCGCGAGCAATTTCAGCCACTACAGGCGCACCACCAGTACCGGTTCCGCCACCCATACCTGCAGTGATAAAGACCATATCAGCACCTTTAAGCGCCTCTGCGATACGCTCGCGGTCTTCCATTGCAGCCTGACGACCAACGTCAGGATTGGCACCAGCACCCAACCCCTTGGTCAAACCAGAACCCAGCTGAATAACAGAGCGAGCACCCACATTACGTAATGCCTGCGCATCCGTATTGGCACAAATAAACTCTACGCCGTCAATATTGCTTTCTACCATGTGCTGAACAGCATTACCGCCGCCGCCACCAACACCGATAACCTTGATTATCGCGTTTTCCAGCACATCGTCTGCTAATTCAAACATATCGCCTTCTTTTCCAAATGACATGACGCACCCCCCTCTCTGCTACGCACTTGTACATTAAATACTAAAAATTACCTTTTATCCATTCGGATAACTGGGCAAACAGCCCGGAATGTGACTTATCTTCAATTATGGCTGCTGGCTTATTTTTAGGTTGTTTGGCCGCATAAAGAAGCAACCCCACGGCAGTACTATAAATAGGGTTATTAATTATATCCGTTAACCCCGAAACCCCGTGTGGACGAGCCAACCGGACAGGCATATGAAATATTTCTTCAGCCAATTCCACAACACCTTCCATTTTTGAAGTACCACCCGTCAGTACAACCCCAGCAGGTATTAGTTCATCATAGCCACTTCTACGCAATTCTGCCTGAATCAGGGAAAATAATTCATCATATCGAGGTTCGACAACCTCCGCCAAAGACTGCCGTGACAGCTGACGTGGCGGGCGCTCTCCGACACTGGGGACGTTAATCATCTCATCTTCGTGCGCCAGCTGACGCAACGCACAGGCGTATTTGATTTTTATGGCTTCTGCATGCTGGGTCGGTGTCAATAATGCCATTGCAATATCATTGGTGACCTGGTCGCCAGCAATGGGAATAACCGCCGTATGACGAATCGCCCCATCGGTAAAAATAGCAATATCCGTGGTACCACCACCAATATCCACCATACACACACCCAGCTCCCGCTCATCATCGGTCAAGACCGCATAACTGGACGCCAGTTGTTCAAGAATAATATCATCCGTACTGAGGTCACAGCGCTGCACACAGCGTTCAATATTCTGCGCTGCGTTAACCGCTGCAGTAACCAGGTGTACCTTGGCTTCGAGACGGACTCCAGCCATACCGACCGGTTCGCGAATACCTTCCTGATGATCAACCGAATATTCCTGCGGCAATACATGAATTGTGCGGCGGTCTTGCGGAATAGCAACAGCCTGGGCTGCGTCAATAACGCGTTCCACATCCGCTTCGGTTATTTCGGCACCACGTACCGCAACCACACCATTCGAGTTTTGTGATTGCACATGACTACCAGCAATACCGGCATAAACCGAATGAATAGTGCAACCAGCCATTAATTCTGCTTCTTCAACAGCACGACGAATAGACTGAACGGTGGATTCAATATTAACCACCACGCCTTTTTTCATACCACGACTGGGGTGACTGCCAAGTCCGACAATTTCAATACCGCCTTCCGATGTCACTTCACCAACAATCGCAACGATTTTGGACGTTCCAATGTCCAGTCCTACCAGCATTTGACCTGCCTGCGCATTTGCCATTACCCGGTTACTCCTGTTGTTTGCCAGCGAATAGCAGCACCCTTGCCATATCTCAAATCCACCTGACGCACCTCGTTGGCGTCAAGTTTGCCTAACAGGGCTACCAGACGCTGTAATCGTTCTTCAAAATATTTACGCCCAAACCGTACTACCCAACCGTTCGATAGTGTCGCATCGACAGCTTGCACAGCATTGACATTCATACTGTTCACGGTCAGACCTCGGTCATTCAGTGCCTGCTGCAAGCGCCGGAAATATTTGACGGACTCATTTTTTACCGGATCGGCCCCGTACAAGCGCATCAACCCAGTTGTAGTAAAGCCGGGCGGTATATCCGACAGGCGGCCAGTGGCGGTCAATAACTGCTCGTCATTCCATAACGCCACTGGCAACTCCTCATACAGCAGTAATTCGACACTGTCCGGCCAACGCTTGCGAACTGCGACACGACTGACCAATGGCATTGCAGCAACCTGCCGTTGAACCCGTGTCACATCAAGGGTGAAAAAACTTTCATTTCTCACCCACAATATTTGCCGTGCTATTTCCTCTGCGTGCAAAACGTTTAATCTGCCAATCACCACCACATCCTTGACCGGCCAGGTGTGATAGGCCTGACGTACCAGGACCCCAGCCCCCACAAACAGCAACGCAATCCCCAACCCAACCCAAACCTGAGCCGGAATACGTACCCGGAACTTTAATTTCCGGGTAAGCGGTTCTCTTCTAGGTGGCACCAGCGTGGCACCACGTGGCAGCTGCTTGTCCGACATATCAGCGCTTCTGCACCTCTTTCAGTAACTGGATAACCAGTTGTGAAAACGACATGCCTATTGCTCGGGCTGCCATGGGCACCAGGCTATGATCGGTCATGCCTGGACTGGTGTTGACTTCCAGCAACCAGAACCGACCCTCAGCGTCCGCCATCACATCAACCCGACCCCAACCTCGACAGCCAATCAGTTCAAACGCAGTCATCGATAGCTGCTGCAATTCGTTCTCTTTTTCGGCAGTCAGCCCGGAAGGTAATAAATACTGGGTATCCGCCGATTCGTATTTTGCTTCGTAATCATAAAATTCATGTGATGTCCTCAGCTGAATAACCGGTAACGCCTGGCCATTCACCACCGCTATGGTGTACTCACGCCCGCTGATCCAGCGTTCTGCCAGTACTAATGCATCGTATTGACTGGCAAATTGATAACTGTCTTGCAAAGCCTGAGCATCGTGTACTTTACGCATTCCGATGCTGGATCCCTCATGAGCTGGCTTGACGATAACGTCAGTACCCAGCTCATTCATGACTTGCTGCCAATCGGACTGTTGGCCAAGCAACACCGCAGCGGGGGTTGGCAAACCAGCCGCCTGCCAGATCAGTTTAGTGCGCCATTTGTCCATTCCGAGCGCTGACGCCATCACACCGCTGCCGGTGTAGGGTATTTTCAACCACTCCAGCAATCCCTGAATGGTGCCATCCTCGCCACCCCGACCATGCAAGGCGATAAAAGCCATATCAAAATGTTCGCGGGCCAGACGAGCAGCGATATCGTCTTGTACATCAACCCCAACGGCATCCACTCCTTCTGCAATCAAGGCTTCCAACACCGCCTGACCACTGCGCAGCGATACGGGCCGTTCGGCAGAAACCCCACCCATTAGTACCGCAACACGACCAAAACCGATGTCATCCGCCATCAGCGACTCCCCTCTTCAATAATGCTATTGAGGGGCTGCAGCCAACCTGGCAATTGCTCCGCCAGCTGAACAGCCAATGAGCCAATATCGCCAGCCCCCTGAGTCAGCAGCAGGTCACCGGCTTTGAGTACTCCGGTCAACAAACCTTCGAGGGATTCGCCACGTTCGATAAATACCGGGTCTACTTCGCCGCGCTGGCGAATACTGCCGCACAGTGAGCGGCCATCAGCACCGGCAATCGCTTTTTCTCCTGCCGGGTAGACATCCATCAGCAGCAGGACATCGGCCGTCGATAACACTTTGACAAAATCTTCATACAGGTCGCGGGTACGACTGAAACGATGCGGCTGGAACAACATCACCAGCCGGCGCTCGGGAAAGCCCTTGCGAATGGCTTCAATAGTCACTTCCAGTTCACGAGGATGGTGGCCATAATCATCCACCATCATCACGTTGCCACCAGCCAATGGGAATTCTCCGCACACTTGAAAGCGCCGGCCAACCCCGGCAAATTTTTCCAGCGCTGAGCGAATGGCGTCATCCGCGACACCTTCTTCATCCGCGACCGCAACTGTCGCCAGCGCATTCAGTACATTATGTCGACCCGGCATTCTCATGCGAATATTAAGCGGCAGTCGATCTCCGGGACGCACCAGGGTAAATTCGGTGAACATCCCCTGTTGCACAACATTGATGGCGCGGTAATCGGCATCGCCGGAAAAACCATAGGTCACAGTTTGCCGTGAAATCTCAGGAAGAATTGAACGCACGGTGTCATCATCGATACAGACGACTGCCAGACCATAAAATGGCAAATTGTGCAGGAACTCGATAAAGGTCTGCTTCAGCCGTTCAAAGTCACCGCCGTAGGTCGACATATGGTCAGCATCAATATTGGTAACAATCGAGACCATCGGTTGCAAGTGCAGGAAGCTGGCATCACTTTCGTCCGCTTCCGCAATCAGATAACGACTGGCACCCAAACGGGCGTTGGCCCCGGCACTGTTCAACTTGCCGCCAATGACAAACGTCGGATCCAGCCCGGCTTCGGCAAAAATACTGGTCAACAAACTGGTCGTGGTCGTCTTGCCATGGGTTCCGGCCACCGCAACGCCGTGGCGAAAACGCATCAGCTCCGCCAGCATTTCGGCCCGCCGCACCACCGGTTTACGCTGTGCCAGCGCCGCAGCCACTTCCGGATTGCGGGTATCGATCGCAGAAGACACCACTACCACATCGGCAATCGCAATATTTTCTGCCTCATGGCCGATAAACAGTGTGACACCCAGGTTCTGCAAACGACGGGTAACCGCCGATGCGCGAATATCCGAGCCGGTAATCATATATCCCTGATTCAGCAGCACCTCCGCAATACCGCACATCCCGGTGCCACCAATACCGACAAAATGGATGCAGCGAATACGTCGCATCTCGGGAATCAAATGTGCCAGCTGACCATTTGCCAGCGTCGGTTCTGCAGACGCATCAATCACGTGTTTTCCTCATAATCTGTTCAACGGCCAGAGCGGTTGCATCCGGTCGGGCCTGGGCACGACTCTGATCGGCCATAGTCTGTAACCGGCTACGATCCTGATTCAGCAGGCCAAGTGTGTGTTGCAGCCACTCTGGCGTCAGATCCTTTTGTTGACGAATCAGCGCGGCACCGGCATCAGCCAGATAACCGGCATTGACCGTTTGATGATCATCAACCGCATAGGGGAATGGTACAAAGATGGCCGCCTTGCCTACGGCGGCGATTTCGGACACGGTCAGTGCACCAGAGCGGCAAATCATCAGATCTGCCCAACCATAGGCTGCTGCCATATCATCAATAAATGCGGAAACCTCGGCGACCACGTTGCTGGCGTCATAGGCCGCCAACATCCGCTCGTAATCCCGTTTGCCCACCTGATGGCGCAAATTTGGTCGCTGATCCGCCGCCAGCCCTTGCCAACACGTCAGTACCACATCGTTCAGCGCAGCAGCACCGAGACTGCCACCCACGACCAGCACATTTAACGGGTCAGAGGGTGGCACTGCTCGCACCGGTAATTCCGCCAGTTCGCGTCGTACCGGATTCCCCACCGTCACAGCTCCAGACAAAGCGCCAGGAAATGCCTGCAGGCTTAAGTGTGCAATCCGGTTGAGCCAGCGATTGGTCATGCCGGCAATGGCATTCTGTTCGTGAATCAGCAGTGGCACCCCCGCGAGGCGCGCCGCCACCCCGCCTGGGCCAGCAATATAACCACCAAACCCCACCACAATATCGGCCTTGATAGCCCGAATAACCGCCAGCGATTGCCAGGTCGCCAGAGCAATGCGCCAGGGTGCCAAGATCAGGCCTTTGATTCCCTTGCCACGTAGCCCACGAATATTCACCGCATGCAGGGGATAGCCAGCCGCCGGAACAAGATTTTGTTCCATGCCATACGGTGTCCCGAGCCAGTGAATATCATACCCTTGGGCCACCAGCGCATGGGCAACGGCCAGGGCCGGAAAAACATGGCCACCAGTACCGGCAGCCATAATCAGGGCGACTTTTCTGGTTGTCGGTTTGACTGTTGGCGTTGACGTTGACGTTGACGTTGACGTTGACGTTGACGTTGACGGACTCATTGTGCACCTCCGTCGTCGTGCTGTTCCAGCTCAGGCAACAGCATGGCTTCATGCTTCACCCGCATCACAATACCGATCATGGCGCAGGCCAACACCAGGCTGCTGCCGCCGTAGCTGAAAAATGGCAAGGTCAGCCCCTTGGTCGGTAACAAGCCGATATTTACGCCCAGGTTAATCACAATTTGCAGCGCCAGTAACGATCCGATACCCGCCGCAATATAGGCGCCATAAAGCAAGCCGCGTTGTTGTGCAATCCACACGGTTTGCCAGATCCGCGCTACCAGAAACGTCAGTAATGCAATCGCCATCAAACCACCAAATAATCCGGTTTCTTCAGCCCAAATAGCGAACACAAAGTCGGTATGGGCTTCTGGCAGGTAAAACAGTTTCTGCACGCTTTCTCCCAAGCCCACCCCGAACCACTCGCCACGGCCAAATGCAATCAGTGACTGGGTAAGCTGATATCCGGTACCGTACACATGTTCGGGTGCCCAGGGGTCAAGATATGCCATCAACCGTGCCACTCGCCATTCTTCTGATGTCAGCGCTATCACCGACAAAACCCCGGTACCGATCATCAACAAGAAATACTGTCCAGCCTTAACGCCCCCCAGAAACAGCTGAATCATCGCCGCGCCCAACAAAACAACAGCGGCACCAAAATCCGGTTCCATCAGCAGCAACAGCACCATGATGACCAGTACAAACAAGGGTTTGATAAAGCCCCAGAAACGTTCACGCACCTCCGGCAAGCGGCGCACCAAATAGCCGGACACATAAAAAATGGCGGCCAGCTTGGCCAATTCCGATGCCTGTAACTTGAACAAAACAAAGTTCAACCAGCGACGACTGCCATTCACCTCATGGCCAACCCCCGGCACCAGCACCAGACACAGTCCGACAAAACCCAGCGCCAGCATCGGCAACTCGAACTGACGCCAGCGCTCCAGACTGATCTGACTGGCGATATACAGCGCGGCAACACCCAGCATCAGATATACACCGTGGCGAATAGCAAAATACGCGGCATTACCCGTCAGCTTTTCACCAATACCAGTCGCTGCTGAAGCCACCATCACCCAGCCCAGTACCATCAGTAGCAACCAGGGAATAAAATGCTGATCGCGAGCTTGCCAGCGCAGATTCTCAAACATCCACCAACCTCCCGACCAGCTCGCAGAAACGTCGACCGCGTTCCAGGTAATTGGGAAACTGATCCAGACTGGCACAGGCCGGTGATAACAGCACAATGTCTCCCGCACTGGCATTACGGGCAGCAAACGTAAAGGCTTCAAACAGATCCGGAAAATGGTAGGTCGGGCAAGTTGCGGCCAGCGCTGTGGCCAGTGATCCGCCATCTTTGCCAAAACAACACACGCCAGCGATACCGGTCTTACAGGCGCTAGTCAAAGGTTGAAAATCCTGTCCTTTGCCATCGCCACCCGCCAATAACCAGAGTGATCCAGCTTCGCCAGCACGGCTCTGGCCAGCCAATCCCTGAATAGCCGCCAGGGTTGAACCCACATTAGTGCCTTTAGAGTCGTTGATAAACGCAACACCGTTATGCTCTCCGACCCATTCACAGCGATGCGCCAGACCGGCAAAGCGACACAGCGTGGTGCGAGCCTGAGCGGGACTCACACCCACGGTTTCGACCAGCGCCAGCGCAGCCATCACATTGGCCAGATTGTGGCGGCCACGGATCTTCAACTCCGAGCTGTGCACCAGTTTCATACCGGCACGCACCACCCAATCACCGGTAATGCCGTCACGCTCACCTGGCTGCAGTCCAAAATCATCACCGGCCGGGGCATTCAGGGTAAAACCGGCTTCTTCAGCGATTTCATCATGAGGGCTACTGCCATCATCATCACGATTGACCACCGCCAGCTCACAGCCGATAAAAATACGCTGTTTGGCCAACCCATAGTCCGCCATACCCTGATAACGATCCAGATGGTCTTCGCTCAGGTTCAGAATGGTGGCCACCCGAGCCTTCAGACTGGAAGTGGTTTCCAGCTGGAAACTCGACAACTCCAGCACATAAACGTCCGGTTGTGGCCCATCCAGCAAATCCAGTACCGGCACACCGATATTGCCGCCCATCACAGCGCTCATACCGGCATCCACCAGAATATCCCGCACCAGCGTGGTGACGGTACTTTTACCGTTGGAGCCAGTGATGGCGATGACTGGCGTATGGTTATGGCGGGCAAACAGCTCGACATCACCAATGACTTCAACCTGTTCACTCAGCGCCTGTTGTAACGCCGGTTCCGACAGTGCCACCCCAGGGCTGACAATAATCTGGTGATAATCAGCCAACAACTCACCATCCAACGCCCCGAGACGGATATTGGCCTTGGGGAATTGCGCTTTCAGACTGTCCACAGCAGGCAAGGCATCACGGCTGTCGCACAGATCAAACGCCCAGCCCATACGCTGGCAATAACGTGCCGTCGCCTGACCGGAAACGCCCAGCCCGACGATCATACGTTTGATGTGTGCCTTTGCCAGCGTCATAAATACAGCCCGTTAACGAATTTTCAGTGTGGCCAACCCGGCCAGCACAAGAATAATGGTGACAATCCAGAAGCGCACAATCACGCGTGGTTCTGGCCAACCTTTCAATTCAAAATGGTGATGCAGCGGTGCCATGCGGAAAATGCGTTTACCCGTCATTTTGAACGACGCTACCTGCAGGATCACCGACAGGGTTTCGGCAACAAAAATGCCACCCATAATAAACAGCACCACTTCCATCCGGATAATCACTGCCACAATGCCGAGCGCAGCGCCCAGTGCCAGAGAACCGACATCGCCCATGAACACTTGTGCCGGATAGGTGTTAAACCAGAGGAAACCAATCCCGGCCCCCACCATGGCACCACAAAACACCACCAGTTCACCGGCACCCGCGATATAGGGAATATGCAAATAGTTGGCGTAGTTGACGTTGCCAGCGAGATAAGCACACACACCCAATGCGGCGCTGACCATCACCGTCGGCATAATCGCCAAACCATCCAGACCATCCGTCAGGTTCACGGCATTACTGGAGCCAACGATGACAAAGTAGCTCAGCAGCACAAACATCAACCCCAGCTGCGGCATGATGTCTTTGAAAAAGGGCACCACAAACTGGGTTTCCTGCGGGCTCTGGGCGCTGTAATACAGATAAGCCGCCGCCAGCAGACCCAATACCGATTGCCAGAAATATTTCCAGCGGCCAGGCAGACCACGGGAGTTTTTTTCCACCACCTTGCGGTAATCATCCACCCAGCCAATAGCGCCAAAGGTCAAAGTCAGCAGCAACACGACCCAGACGAAACGATTTTCCAGATTGCCCCATAACAGCGTACTGAGCGCGATCGATACCAGAATCAACACCCCGCCCATGGTAGGTGTCCCCGCCTTGCTCAGATGCGACTTCGGCCCCACGTCACGGATCGCCTGACCAATCTGGTATTCGCGTAATTTGCGAATAACAACCGGCCCGAGCACCATGGACACCACCAACGCAGTAATCACTGCGAAGATGCTCCTTAACGACAAATAACCCACGACACCAAAACCCGAGTGCCACTGCGTCAGCCATTCACCCAGCCACAACAACATAAACCCTATTCCCCTGAATGCAGTTGCAACGCCCGAACCACCTGATCCATCCCGGCGCTGCGCGAACCCTTGATCAGAATCGTCGCCTGATCGGGCATTTTTTGTTTTATAAACGCCACCACAGCATCACGATCAGGCAACCAATACCCCTGCTCGCCAAATGCCGTCACAGTGGCGCGGCTCAACGGCCCGGTCGCGACCAGTGCCGAGACTCCTTGTTGTTTGGCATAACGACCCATGTCGCTGTGCGCTTGTTCGGCTCCCTCGCCCAGTTCCGCCATATCGCCCAATACCAACCAGGCACAGGGCGCGAGGCTTATTACATCAATCGCCGCCCGAATGGAAGCCGGGTTGGCGTTGTAGCTGTCGTCAATAATCCGGGCTCCCCCTTCACCAACCAGTGTTTTCATACGCCCGGCCACAGGGGCTGCGGCCTCCAGACCTTTGGCCACAATAGCAGGGGACATACCAAGGCCCAGCGCTGCCGCAAACACCGCCAGCGCATTGGCAATATTGTGGCGCCCTGGAAAGGCCAGCTGCACCGGCTGAGACCAACTCTGACCACGGCAACACACCGTAAAATCGCTGCCATCAACACGGGCTTGCAAGTCTTCTGCATACAAATCCGCCGTTGCCGACAGGCCAAACGTAATCACCTGCTTGTGTCCAGCTCGTGCTCGCCACTGGTCAAAGGCCGGGTCGTCCGCGTTCAACACCACAATGCCCTCAGCGTCAACGCAATCAATCAATTCACCCTTGGTTTGTACAACACCAGCCAGCGAGCCAAAACCTTCCAGATGCGCAGCGCTGGCATTGGTAATAATCCCCACCACGGGCTTGACCAGGCAGGCGGTATAACGAATTTCGCCGGGGCCGCTGGCTCCCAACTCAACAACGGCAGCTTCATGCTCTGATTGCAGCGCCAACAGGGTTTTGGGCACACCGATATGATTGTTCAGATTTCCCTGCGTCATCCAGGTAGTAAATTGCTGCTCCAGCACCTTTGCCATCAATTGCTTGGTGGTGGTTTTTCCGGCACTGCCGGTAATCGCAACGATCGGGCCAGCGAAAGCGTCTCGTTGCCAGCCAGCGATCAGGCCATAAGCCAACAAGGCATCGTCACATACCAGCATGGGGCCATCTGGCTCAACGCCAGGCACTTCATCCAGTAATACCGCAACGGCTCCGGCGGCCAGCGCCGGTGCGGCAAAATCGTTACCATTAAAGTGTTCGCCCCGAAGTGCGACATACAAGTCACCTGGCTGAATCTGGCGTGTGTCGGTCGAGATGCCAGTACAACGTACATCCCGCGAGGGTTGCGCCAGCCCCAGTAAAGAGGCCACCTGACTCAGGGTAAAATCAAACAGCATGACGACCTCCACTCTGACTGCCACCATGAGATCCACGACGAGCCTCGTAACCCAGCGTCGCCAGCACCGCCGCATCGCTGTAGGGATGTTTGACACCGGCAATTTCCTGCCAGGTTTCATGCCCTTTACCCGCAATCACTACCAGACCACTCCTAACCAGCCCGCCACGACGAGAGGATGCTTGCGCAAGTGCCTGTTGAATCGCTTGTGTAATTGCCAGAGCGCGATCGTGTTCGAGATGAATACCAGCCTCGCGGGCACCCGGAGCGGTCATCGTATCGGCAAAAATCTGTTGTGGGTCTTCAGAACGTGGATTGTCGTCAGTGAGCCAGACTGAATCCGCATATTTCATCGCTGCCGCCAGCATCTGCGGGCGCTTGCCCCGATCTCGATCACCGCCACAACCAAACACCAGCGTCAACGGCTGCTGCCAGGGCAACAAGGATGACAACACGCTCACCAACGCATCCGGTGTATGGGCAAAATCCACAATGACCGTCGGGCCATCGCCGCTGGATGGCCGATATACTTCCATCCGCCCGGCAACCGGCTGCAACTGTGCGGCGGCGTCGACCAGCAACGCCAATGACTCTCCAGCAGCAGCCAACATAGCAATCGCCGCGACGGCATTCGCCAGATTGAATGCTCCCAGCAACGGTAACTGCAAGCAGCACTGTCCCCAGGGGGTAATCAACTCTGCGCTGATGCCCGTACTGTCCAGAGCCAGTATGCGATAACCGATATGTTGAACATTGCCCTCGGCGTAACCCTGCACAGCATCGCCAGCAATGACTTCGTCCGTCACCAGGCCATAACTGTACCGCTGCCCCTGTATTTCGGTGTCTGCCAGCAACCGCTGGCCATAAGAACAATCACGATTAATCAGTACAAAACCGGTATGGTAATCCAGCAACAGTCGACGTTTGGCCTGGTAGTAGCTTTCCATATCACCGTGATAATCGAGATGATCCTGGGTCATATTGGTCAGTAATGCGCCCTCAAAGCTCATCCCTGCCACGCGCCCCTGATCCAGGCCGTGAGAAGACACTTCCATCGCTGCACGACAGCCGCCCTGTTCAGCCACCTGAGCCAGTGTCCGCAACACCACCGACAAATCCGGTGTTGTATTACGAGTTGACGCCAATTCAGGCCAAAGCCCATTACCCAGCGTCCCCAACACACCACAAGGCTTGCCCAGTGCATGGGAAAGCTGTGCCAGATACGACACGCACGAACTCTTGCCATTGGTGCCCGTCACCGCGAACACAGGCAAATGACAAACCTGCTGATAACGACGATAAAGCCATGCTGCTAGGCGGGCAGACACCACAGGAGCAGAAAATACCGGCACTGCGGTCTGACCGAATTCACAGCGAAATCCGCTATCCGCTTCCTGCAAAACAGCCACCGCACCTTTCTGGATGGCGGCATTGATATACGCTGAACCATGGCTGGCTGCACCGCTGCGGGCGACAAACAGGTCTCCTGGCTGCACATCCCGGCTATCCGTTACCACCTCGGCAAATTCACGATCCCACTCCGGCGGAACAAACAGATCATCCTGCAGCAATTGGGAAAGCTTCATTTCGGGCCTCCGGCAACAATCAGGGCAGCCGCTGTCGAATCGTCCGGTGCAATCTGACGTAAACGTAGTGCCTGCTCCATAATGCGCGAAAACACCGGCGCAGCGACTTCGCCCCCGTAATACTCACGCCCTTGTGGTTCATCAATCGCCACTACCAGCACCAGATCAGGATCGGTGAGCGGTGCGATACCGGCAAAGACTGCGTTATAAGTCGCATCTTCATAGCCATTTTCGCCAACCTTGTGCGCTGTCCCGGTTTTGCCACCCACCCGATAACCGGCAACACGAGCGCGTCGTCCAGTACCGAGGTCGGAGGTGACGGTTTCGAGAATATCCAACACCTGGCGGGCGACCTTGTCGGACATCACCCGCTGACAGTCTGGACGTGACTCACTGTCCAGTAACAACGTCGCGTTCAAACGGCAACCATGCTGGGTAAAACTGGTATAGGACTGTGCCAGCTGCAATGGCGAAACCGCCATGCCGTAACCGTACGACACCGTCGCCAGACGCAGGTCATCCATCTGTTCGGGGTAGGGTAAAATACCGACACTCTCACCGGGAAAGCCCAGGCCAGTAGCCTGCCCAAGACCTGCGGCACTCATTATTTTGAACACAGTCTCCGCACCGAGATCCGCCGAAATCAGGGTCACACCCACGTTACTGGATTTGGTAATCACACCGGTCACATCCAGAACGCCATAATCGCGATGATCGCGGATGGTTTTGTTTTTAACCCGCAAATAGCCCGGACTGGTATCGACCAACGTGCTCGGGGTATAGCGCCCGGAATCCAGCGCTGCTGCCACAGTAAAGGGCTTCATGGTCGACCCAGGCTCCAGTACATCGGCCAGCGCCCGATTACGCATATACGCTGGTTTCAATCCGGCCCGATTATTGGGGTTGTACGAAGGCTGGTTCACCATCGCCAGAACGTCACCATTATGAGCATCCAGCAACACCGCACTGCCAGAAGTCGCATGATGCTGGCGGACAGCGGCCATCAGCTCGCGATACGCCAGATATTGCAAACGCAGGTCAATGGTCAGACGCAAGTCATTGCCCGGCTGGGCCACGGACTCCACCGCCAGCTGCTTGACCACACGGCCATAGCGATCACGAATCACGGTGCGACGTCCACCCGTACCCGTCAGGTAATCGTTATAGGCCAGCTCCAGACCCTCCTGGCCGTTGCCATCAATATCCACGATACCGACCACATGCGCTGTCACCTCGGCGGCAGGATAATAACGTCGAAAACGACTTTCGAACTGCAAACCCTCCAGCCCCAGAGCCACAACCTGATCAGCCTGGGCCGGTTGCACCTGCCGATCGACATAAAAGAAACCACGACCCCGCTGGCGGGCAGCTGTGATTTGCTGCGTCAGCCGGTTGGCAGAAATACCCAACACCTTGGCCAATGGTGCCACCTGTGCAAGGTCAAACACCTGAGGATTAAGACTGATGTCCGTCACGGCCGTACTGACGGCCAGCGGCTTGCCGAAGCGGTCAGTGATCATACCGCGCCGCGCCGGTTGAACCTGAGCACGGACAATGCGTTTTTCACCTTCTTCAAACAGAAAAGGCTGATCCACCGTATGCAACGAGACCAGCCGCAGCAGAATCAGCAACAACAGCGCAACCATCACCATCAGCACCAGTACAAAGCGCCAGCGGGTAATGCCCTGAGTTGAATGATCCTGCCGTGAGACTGTCATTGGGAAAGAATCCTGACCTGTTGTGGTTCAATCATATTAAGTTCACGTCGTGCACGCTGATCGATCCGGGAGTAGCTGGTTAATGCCGCCAGCTCCAATACCAGTTGCGTCTGCTCCTGTTGCAAAGCGTCACTGTGTTTTTCGAGCGTCTGCCATTGCTGAACCAGCTGACGATGACCGTGACTGACTCCGATTTGCACCAGAGCCGACACCACCACTACCAGCCAAACCAGCACGACAGCCAGGTTCATGGCAAGCGCTCGGCGATACGCAACACCGCACTGCGAGCACGGGCATTAGTACGGATCTCATCATCGTTCGGCATAATGGCCTTGCCGATACGTTTCATGGTTTTGCCTAAATCCGCTTCCAGCACAGGGAGACCGGGAGGCAAATCGCGCCCCTTCTCCTGAGCTCGGATAAACCGCTTTACCATACGATCTTCCAGCGAGTGAAAGCTGATCACCGCCAGCCGCCCCCCCGGTACCAGGAAATCCACACTCTCATTCAGCACCCGTTCCAGATCACCCAGCTCATTATTCACCGCAATCCGGATCGCCTGGAAAGCACGGGTCGCTGGATGCTTGTGGCGCTCCCAAGCTGGATTGGCTTCCTTGATCAGCTCCGCCAGCTGCAAGGTGCGGGTAATCGGAGTGGTGGCACGGGTGGTCACGATGGCGCGAGCCATACGTTTGGCAAAACGCTCTTCACCGTATTCTTTCAGCACCCGGACAATGTCATTTTCATCGGTGGTCGCCACCCACTCAGCGGCCGACAGGCCCGCATCCGGGTTCATACGCATATCCAGCGGGCCATCACGCATAAAGCTGAAACCGCGCTCTGGATCATCCAGCTGTGGCGACGACACACCCAAATCCAGCAAGATACCGTTGATATGCGCAATGCCACGGGCGGCCATTTCCTGCTTCATGTCAGCAAAAGACGCTTGAACCACTTCGAAGCGCGCGTCTTCCTGATGCAGCTGCTCGCCGGTTTCAATGGCGCGCGGATCCTTGTCGAAACCATACAAACGACCATCAGCAGCCAGCTGTGACAACAACAAACGACTGTGTCCGCCACGACCAAACGTACCATCGATATAGACCCCGGACGGATCATTCAGGCAACCGGTAACGGTCGGTTCCAGCAACACGGTTGCGTGGGCCAGCTCTTGCAAATTCATATAGACAGACTCTTGAGTTCGTCGGGAAGATTTTCCAGCGACATGGGTTGTTCCAGGTAGTCATCCAGCTGACCATCCCAACGAGCCTTGTCCCAGAGTTCCAGCTTGTTGCCCTGACCCATCAACACACATTCTTTAACCAGCCCGGCGTACTCGCGGCAGGCAGGACTGATCAATACCCGGCCACTGCCATCGGTTTCACACTCGGTGGCATAGCCTTGCAGCAGGCGCTTCAGTTGTTTGCTGGCAGGATTCAGTGTGGGCAGCTGATTCAGTTTGGCTTCAATCTTGATCCACTCTTCAAGCGGGTAAACCATCAGGCAACGATCCTGGCTGTCCACTGTCACCACCAACGCAGACACACTCGCCTCCTCCAGCGTCTCCCGCACTTTTGCAGGTATCGCCAGACGACCTTTGGCATCCAGATTGATGTGGTGCATTCCGCGAAACATGACAAGTTAATCCATCACGGTTGGCAGATTTCAGTGGTGTTGATCAGCACAGGGGCCTCGGTGTATTTCGTGATCATGAATGTCAACTCAGGGCAATCAGACTATAGCCTTCCAGAATAAATTATTTCCTACTATTTCCCACTTTTGCGACCCGATTCGCCACAATTCGACACTTTGAGACACTATAAAAACAGGCCGGTGTCATTGCAAGCTGGCAGATCACGTGGAAAGATGAAATTTGCTTTAAATCACAAGCACTTAGGGGCTTTTATGGCAGGACGAGAAAAAGTCATAATCAAAATATTTCAGAGGAACCGAACCGTGCAGTCATTACTTAAAGTAACTTCTGAGGTTCTGTAACATATTGACACAACCTAGACTTTTTTCGCATGAGAAGTGACCACCAACTAACCAATAGTTTGATCAATATGAATTTATTCACACAGCCCATCCGTTATGCGCCAACCAAGCCCACTCCGGATAAAAAAGTCGATAGGGAGATGGCTGAAAAAACGCTACTATCCAGCCAACCTAACCGACTTGACCGTTTGTCGGAATGCGCCTCCAGAGTCCGGTCGCGAACAGATAACCGCGCAGCAGAGCTGATCACCGATCACGTCTGCGTACCCAACGGTTAATCGATACAACAAACCCATTTCTATGCCCACATTGGCTGATTACCCATCGTCATGAATATTCAGAAACTTCAACAGGCTTCCCAACAACTGCGTGACAACAAGACCTTTGAATGGCTGGTTGTCTCCGTCATCATTATCTCAGCCCTGCTGATTGGTGCCCGCACCTACCCAATCCCCGATACGCTGGTTTTGCTCATCCAGTGGCTCGACATCGGCATCACCCTGCTCTTTCTGTTTGAGATCACCGTTCGCTTTATTGCCGCCCCGAACAAGCGACGCTTTTTTTATAGCGGCTGGAATATATTCGACACCCTGGTGGTCGTGGTCAGCCTGATTCCGATTGAAAACAGTGATTTGGCTCTGGTCGGACGACTGGTAAGAATATTCCGGGTACTGCGGATGGTATCGATCATTCCGGAACTGCGCATGCTGCTGAATTCCCTGCTACGGGCCATGCCGCAATTGGGCTACGTGGTATTGCTGATGTTTATTATTTTTTACATCTACGCAGCAGTGGGAGCTACCTTTTTTGCCCATATCAACCCGGATCTGTGGGGTGATATTTCGATTGGTATGCTGACCTTGTTCCGCGTCATGACCTTCGAAGACTGGACCGACGTTATGTACGAAACCATGGCGGTCTACCCACTGTCATGGATCTACTACCTCAGCTTTATCTTTCTGACCACCTTCGCATTTTTGAACATGGTCATTGGTATTGTGGTCAATGTGCTGGAGGATGAGCATGTACGCGAACGCGAAGCTCAGGATCAGGCAGAGGGCAAGGCCACACTGGATGACCTGATACTGGAAATCCGATCGCTGCGCAAAGAACTCAACAACCTGAAACCGGACAGCTGATCCGGCTCTGCTATCAAGGAAGCCCCATGCCATATCTGGCCCGAGTACTGTTAAAAGGATCTGTCGTCGTCCTGCCGCTGGTGATCACTGCCTGGCTGTTGTGGTCAACACTGCTATGGCTCGACAATATCGGTCTCGAACTGCTGTCCTGGACCGGCCTGGAGATCGACAGTGCCAGTTCCGGTATTCCCGGTTTCGGTCTGATCGTCATGCTGGTCAGTCTGTTTGTGGTCGGATTGCTGATCCAGTTCAACCCTATCAACTGGTTACACACCTACCTCGAAGACACCCTGCTACGTTTCCCTGTCGTCAAAACCCTGTACGGTGCAGTGAAGGATTTTACCGTGATGTTTGATGGCCAGAAAAAACAACCCCAACCAGTGGTATTGGTTGATATGCCCGGACAAGGGACATTGGTCGGCTTTATCACCAATCAGAACGTCCCCGCCGTAGTACAACAAACCCGCCCTGAACAGCCTCTCGTGGCTGTTTATCTGCCCATGAGCTACATGGTGGGTGGTTATACCCTGTTCCTGCCCAAAGCACAGCTGACCCTAGTCGACTGGTCTTTTGAGGAAGCCATGCGTTTTGCCATTACTGCCGGTGTATCCCAAAGCCAATCGCTGAACCAGGCAAAGTCGCGACCGCCCACAAACGACAGCGCAGCCACAGAGATGTGATACATCTCAAGCAACATGGCAGGCCCTTTGCTATAGTCTTTTACATGCACTTTAATTGTCGCAGCAATACTCGCACCAACACTGAAAGTACTGACACGATAATGACAACACTCATCCAGTCTATTCACAACCCGGTCAGAACGGCATGATCAACGCAGCACGACTCCAGCAATTTATTCCCTTTGAAGATCTGTCTGAAAATGCCCTCCAGGAATTGCTGCCGCACTTTGCACCGGTTCGTCTGGCTCAACGTGGCGTGCTGTTCAAACGGGGGCAGCAAGATGACCGCTGCCATTATTTGCTGGAGGGTGCCATCGACCTGGTCAACGATCATTTTGAAGTGACTCAGCTTAATGGTGAGGACGAAGGCAACTTTCTCGCCCTGGATGCAACCCATCTCATTCACAAATATTCTGCTGTTGCAGTCAGTGACTGCCTGATTGCCAGCCTGCCCAGACGCTACCTTGAACTGATCAGTACCTGGGTCGAAGTAGCCCGCTCGCTTGAGTCCGATGAAGAAACAGACTGGCTTGAAGCCCTGTTAACCTCCGAGCTGTTTAATCGCATTCCGCCAGGCAATATCCAGCAATTACTCTCCCGTTTTGAGGAGCGCGAAGTCACTCTGGGCGACGTGCTGATCCAGGAAGGCGATGAAGGCAACGAATGCTATGTCATCAAACAGGGGAAAGCCGTGGTTACACGACGCAACGGCAAGGGCAAGCAGGAAGAAACCCTGGCAGCACTGAGTAATGGCGCGCTCTTCGGCGAAGATTCCCTGATCAGCAGCCTGCCTCGCAGTGCCACGATTACCATGAGCAGTAACGGCATCGTCATGGTACTCAGCAAAAACGATTTTGATACCCTGTTAAAAACACCGGTACTGGAATACGTCGACCCCCAACAGCTCGACGAGCTGATCGAAAACAGCGATACCGGCGTCATCCAGCTCGATGTCCGTACCCAACAGGAAGCCGCCATGGCACCGGTTGCACGGGCACGCAATGTGCCACTGGCGCAACTGCGTAGCCAGATGGATAACTTCAACCGTGATTTTATTTACGTTGTACTGGGAGAAGGTCGCGCAGAAGCAGCGGCCTATATCCTCAGTGAAGCCGGATTTGAGGTCAAGATACTCAGGCACTGAAACCCTACAATTACCCACTCCGTCCAGAAAATCAGCGGATAGCGCTAGGCGTATCCGGCTTCTGGTCCTATAGTTGCGCCTTCGATCAGCGGCCAGGAAAAGCGCGAATGTGGATCAGCACCAGTTGTGAATTTTCGTTTGAAATTTCTGTGCCCACACCTTTTATTCTTATGTTGCGCGCCCGCCGAGGCTCCCAACAATGGGTTGCACGGGAAGAGTATGAAGTGCTCCCCAGTGTGCCAGTCATAGAGTTCAAGGACTTCTATGGCAACGATTGCCAACGCCTGATCGCCCCCCCTGGCCCCTTCGCGCTGTATTGTTCAGCCGACGTGATGACGCTCGAACATGTCGAGGAAGCACCCGGGGCGCCTTTCGTCGAAATCCAGCACCTGCCATCGGATGTCCTCACCTATCTGCTGCCCAGCCGCTATTGTGAATCTGACCGCTTTTACCTGCTTGCCAGTGAAATCACCCAGGGCTATTTGCCCGGTTACGATCAGGTGGCAGCCATCGAAGACTGGGTGCGCCGCAACATTCGTTACGAACCCGGCACCAGCCCGTTGCCAGTTTCTGCGATTGAAATCAACCGGCGTCAATCCGGGGTCTGTCGCGACCTGTCTCACCTCTGTATTGCCCTATGCCGGGCACTGAGTATTCCTGCCCGTCAGGTGGTGGGTTATCTGTACGACCTGCAACCGATGGATTTGCACGCCTGGTTCGAAGCCTATGTCGGTGACCGCTGGTACATCTTTGATGCTACCCAATACGGCCGCAAGGGCGCTTACGTTGCAACCGGCTATGGCCGCGACGCAACCGACGTTGCCATTTATAACCAGTACGGCCCGCCAGTATTTCCCATCGAACAGATTATCTCGGTAGAGATGGTCAATCGTTAAGCGGACGCTCCGGGTCAACCCGCAAGTCCCGTGGAATCGGCATGTCCGGGTGACGCTCCGGCTTCGGCCCCCGACCCTTGACGTACATATCCATCTGATAAATATACGCCAGCACCTGTGCCACCGCGACGTACAGGCCTTCCGGGATTTCATCACCAATGCGCGCATGGCTATATAGCGCACGAGCCAGAGGCGGTGCCTGCATGCGGGGCACATTATGCTCCTTCGCAATCTCCCGAATTTTTAGCGCCGCCTGGTCTGCACCCTTGGCCACCACAACCGGTGCCGTCATCGAATCCGACTGGTATTTTAACGCTACCGAAAAGTGAGTCGGGTTAGTAATTACCACATCTGCACTTGGCACATCCGCCAACATCCGTCGTTGTGCCGCCTCACGCTGCAGCTGTCGAATCCGGCCTTTGACTTCCGGTTTGCCCTCGGTGTCCTTGTATTCGTCCTTGATTTCCTGAAGGCTCATCTTCAGCTTTTTGATATGGCTATGGATTTGCCAGGGTACATCGACCAGCGCAATCAGTGCCGTGGACATACACATCAAAATAAACGACCAAAGCACAATATGAACGGCACCAGGAATCGCTCCTTCAACCGGCATCGACAACAGGCTCAGGGCATCGTCAAAGAAGTACCCCAAAACCATCCAGGCACAGAAGCCGACCACCAACACCTTGGCCCAAGCCTTGAACAACTCCACCAGCGAATTGGCAGAAAACATACGTTTCAATCCAGCCAGCGGACTCATACGACTCAGCTTCGGAGCCAGCGACTTGCTCGAAAACAGCCAACCACCAACCCCCAAAGGGCCAGCAATAGCAGCCACCAGCATCAGTGCCAGCCAGGGAGCCAATGCCATGGCCGCGCTTTCCAACGATGCCATCAAATGATGCGCCATACGGCTGCTGTCAAACACATCCGCTCGCCCGACTTCAAAGCTGTAACGGGCCATAGCGGCCACCTGACGGGTCATATACGGCCCCAACGCCAGCAATCCCAGCGCCCCGACCACCAATACCGCAGTGGTATTCAACTCTTTCGAGCGTGGCGCCTGGCCTTCCTCGCGAGCTTTTTCGAGCTTTCGTGCCGTGGGTTCTTCGCTTTTCTCCTGACCGGTATCTTCAGCCATACCTCAGCCTCCCACCAGTGTGCGCGCAAAAGCGAACAAGGCCTCCATATGACGATGAAACGACAGCGCCATATCCGTCATCGTCAGCCACAAGATAAACAAACCAACCACCATGGTGACCGGAAAACCCAAGGCAAAAATATTCAACTGCGGGGCGGCACGGGTCATCACCCCGAAGGCCAGATTCACCACCAGTAACGCCGCCAGCGCTGGCAAGGCAATCACCAGTGCCGCAGCAAACATCCAGCCACTCCAGTGCACAATACGACCGAGATCAGCCGCCGACCAACTCGACATACCAACGGGGAGCGAGTAAAAACTTTGTACCAGCACCTCGATCAGTACCAGATGGCCATTCAATGACAAAAACACCAGGCTGACCATAAACAGCAGCCACTGCGAAATCACCACCACCGACGCACCTTGTGACGGATCGACCGTGGTCGCAATACCCAGACCGGTTTGCATGGCAATCAGCTGACCCGCCAACACAAAGACCTGCGTCAACATCTCGACGATAAAACCAAGCGCAATACCGATCAGCAGCTGATGCAAAATAATCACAAACGCAGCAACCGACATCGCCTCCACCTTCGGCAAAGGTGGTAAGACCGGCACAATAACCAGCGTCGTCGCCACGGCTAACAGTAGCCGGATCTGGGTCGGCACCATACGAGTACCCAGCAGCGGCATCACCATAAACAGGCCACTGATGCGGGCAAACGGATAAACGTAACGGCTAATCCAGTGACCAACTTCAAGATCGGTAAATTCCAGCATAATGACCGCTTATTGACGCAATATCTGGTTCAAGCAAGGGCTGTGCCGAAGAAGTTTGGCAGACCCTCACGCTCATCGTAAAACCGACTCGCATACTCAGGGGCAGTCTCATGATTGGAACGATTGGAGCGATCCTGCCGAATACCCGGTCATCAGCGAATGAACCGACCAACCTCACCACCAGCCCCACCAAACGGAATCCGTAACAAATTCCCTGCAGCAGATGCCCTGCTCACCACAAAGCTGTATACTTACCGCCCTTTTTTTCACGCCCCCGGCAACTGCTGCCGAGTGCGTTTCAGGTAACCCAGACACAGGACGCTCCATGGCCAAACGTACTGCTTTGTATGCCAAACACCTGGAAGCCAACGCCAAGATGGTGGACTTCGCCGGGTGGGAAATGCCGATTCACTATGGTTCCCAGATTGTTGAACACAAGGCGGTGCGCGAACACGCCGGGATGTTTGATGTATCACACATGACCATTGTTGATCTGGCTGGCTCCGACGCCACGGATTACCTGCAAAAATTGCTGGCCAACGATGTCGCCCGCTTGACGGAAAAAGGCAAGGCGCTGTATAGCGGCATGCTGAACCAGGATGGCGGCGTGATTGACGACCTGATCGTCTACAAGGCCGACGGCGGTTACCGTTTGGTGGTGAACTCGGCGACGCGATCCAAAGACCTGGAATGGATGGAGAAAAACCTGCGCGGTTTTTCCAACCTCAGCCTCACCGAGCGTCCAGAGCTGGCCATGGTGGCCGTGCAAGGCCCACAAGCGATTGCCAAAGTAAAACTGGTCAAGCCGGAAGCGGCCAGCGCCATTGACGGCCTGAAAGTTTTCCAGGGTCGGGGGCAGGCCGAATGGTTTTATGCCCGTACTGGTTACACCGGTGAAGACGGTCTGGAAATCATGGTGCCAGAAACAGAAATCGCTGCATTCTGGCAATCTTTGCTGGAAGCCGATGTCCAACCCTGTGGTCTGGGCGCGCGCGATACCCTGCGACTGGAAGCTGGCATGAACTTGTACGGCAACGACATGAGCGAAACCGTTAGCCCGCTGCAAGCCAACATGGGCTGGACCATTGCCTGGGAACCGGCCAGCCGCGACTTTATTGGCCGGGCAGCGCTGGAAGCCGAAAAAGCCACAGGCGTGCCCAACAAGCTGGTTGGCCTGATACTGGAAGGCCGTGGCATTATGCGTTCACACCAGAAGGTGATCGTTGACCTGGGTAACGGCGAGCAACCAACCGGCGAGATTACCTCTGGCACTTTCAGTCCAACGCTGGAATGCTCTATCGCCATGGCGCGCGTGCCGGTAGCCACTGGTGATCGCTGCTTGGTGGATATCCGTGGCAAACAGATAGCGGCCAAAGTCGTTAAGTTGCCCTTTGTGCGTAACGGTAAAAAAGTCTACGAGTAAATAGTTCCAATTAAGTAGGTAGCGTTCGCGCAGGGGCATTTCAGCCAACTGCCGGACGCCGTAGAATGCAGCAACAACGCTAACCCTGAATTAACATACTGCTGTTGCCGTGCCGACCAGCACACAGATACCCCGACATTACCCGGCCCTGTCTGCTGCTGGTCTCTCAAGCGCAACATCAATAGCCTGGAGAAAGAACATGGCCAATGTACCTGCAGATCTGAAATACGTCGCATCTCATGAATGGATTCGTGTCGAAGCCGACGGCACCGTGACCATCGGCATCACCGATTTTGCCCAGGAAGCACTCGGCGATGTGGTCTTCGTTGAGCTGCCAGAAATCGACGCCGAATTCGAAGCCGACGCCGAATGCGCCGTGGTTGAATCAGTAAAAGCCGCCTCCGATATCTATGCGCCACTGGCTGGCAAGATCATCGCCGTCAACGAAGACCTGGTCGATGCGCCGGAAAAAGTTAACGAAGACCCATACGGCGAAGCCTGGTTCTTCAAGATGGAACTGGCCGATGCCGCCGACCTGGAAAACCTGATGGCTGCCGATGCCTATAGCGCGGCTTGCGAAGGCTGATTCTCCCCTCCCGAGTCAAGTACAAGGGATGCAACAGCGCGCAACCCTGCAGCCGCACAGCCGCACAGCCGCACAGCCGCACAGCCGCACACATTCGAACCTCTGACTCCTCAGGGGTTCTTTGCTTTTAAACTGAGGGTAACCTTCTCAATGACACCCACTCTGTCACTGCAACAACTGGAACAACGCGATGCCTTTGTAGGCCGCCACATTGCATCAAACGGCACAGGGATTGACCACGTCGAAGCCGATGCCATGCTGGCTACGGTGAATGCCGACTCCATCGACGCGCTGACGGCCGAAATCGTCCCGGCCGATATTTTACGAGCGCCATTCCTCGCTATTGCCGACAGCAAGACAGAATTTGACGCATTGAACTATCTGCGTACCTTAGCCAGCCGGAACAAAGTCTTCAAAAGCTACATTGGCCTCGGCTACCACGACACCATTATTCCACCGGTCATTCTGCGCAACGTGCTGGAAAACCCCGGCTGGTACACCGCCTACACGCCATATCAGCCAGAAATCGCCCAAGGTCGTTTGGAAGCGCTGCTGAACTTCCAGCAAATGGTCATCGACATGACCGGCATGGAACTGGCCAATGCCTCGCTGCTGGATGAAGGCAGCGCCGCCGCCGAAGCCATGGCGATGGCCAAACGCTCGGTCAAGAAGAACAAATCCAACACCTTCTTTATTGATCAAAACTGCCTGCCGCAAACCATCGACGTGGTCAAAACCCGCGCCGAAGCGTTTGGTTGGGACATTCTGGTTGGCCCGGCTGACGCCGCCGCCAGCGCCGACGTATTTGGTGCACTGTTCCAATATCCGGGTAAAAACGGTGACGTGCGTGATTTCACTGCCATCATCGACGCCCTGCACAACAACAACGCCCTGGTCGCCATCGCCACCGACCTGATGGCTCTGGTAACCCTGAAATCTCCCGGCGAGATGGGTGCCGACATTGTCCTCGGCAACGCCCAGCATTTTGGTGTACCTATGGGCTTTGGTGGCCCTCATGCCGCCTTCTTTGCCACCCGCGACGCCTTTAAACGCTCGATTCCCGGCCGTATTATCGGTGTCTCCATCGACGCCCAGGGCAAACCGGCCCTGCGCATGGCACTGCAAACCCGCGAACAACATATTCGCCGCGAGAAGGCCAACTCCAACATCTGTACCGCCCAGGTTTTACTGGCCAACCTGTCGTCGTTCTATGCCGTTTACCACGGCCCGACGGGTCTGAAGACCATTGCCGCTCGCATCCACCGTTTGACCGATATTCTTGCGGCTGGTCTGACTTCAGACGCTGGCAAAGCCGCCGGTATTAAACTGGTCACCAGCAGCTGGTTCGATACCCTGACCATTAAAGTAAACGACCGCGCCGCCGTACTGGCCCGCGCCGAAACCGCTGAAATTAACCTGCGTGACGATCAGGCGTTAGGCATCGACACTGACACACTCGGTATCACCCTGGGTGAAAAAACCAACACGGCCGACGTGCAACAGCTGTTCGACGTGATTCTGGGTACCAATAAAGACAGCCACAAACTCGACGTATACACCCTCGACGCCAGTATCGTTGCCACAGGTTCCACCTCGGTGCCCACCGAACTGGTACGTACCAGCAACTTCCTGACTCATCCAACCTTCAACCAGTACCACAGCGAGCACGACATGTTGCGCTACCTGAAGCGTCTGGAGTCGAAGGATTTAGCCATGAACCACAGCATGATCACGCTGGGTTCCTGCACCATGAAACTCAACGCCACCACCGAAATGATCCCGGTGACCTGGCCAGAATTCGCCAACATCCACCCATTCGCACCCAAGTCCCAGACCCAGGGCTACGAAGCAATGATCGGCGAACTGGACGGCTACCTGCGCGCCATCACCGGCTTCGACGCCATCTGTATGCAACCGAACTCCGGCGCACAAGGCGAATACGCCGGTTTGCTGGCAATCAAGAAATACCACGAGAGCCGTGGCGAAGGTCACCGCAACGTCTGCCTGATTCCGCGCTCCGCCCACGGCACCAACCCGGCATCTGCCCAGATGGCCTCCATGCGCGTGGTCGTCACCAACTGCGACGACCAGGGCAACGTTGACTTCGACGACCTCAAAGCCAAGGCCGAAGAATTAAAAGACCAGCTCTCCTGCCTGATGCTGACCTACCCATCGACCCACGGCATCTATGAACAAGGTGTCAAAGAAATCTGCGACCTGATTCACGCCAACGGCGGCATGGTGTACATGGACGGTGCCAACCTCAACGCCCAGGTCGGCATTACCCAGCCCGCCTTTATCGGCGCTGACGTATCCCACATGAACCTGCACAAAACCTTCGCCATTCCCCACGGTGGCGGCGGCCCCGGCATGGGTCCGATTGGCGTCACCGCTGCACTGGCTCCCTTTGTCGCCAACCACGCCGTACGTCCGATAGCCAACGAAGCCAAAGGCAACGGCGCGGTATCCTCCGCCCCCTACGGCTCTGCCAGCATTTTGCCGATCAGCTGGATGTACATCACCCTGATGGGCGGCAACGGTCTGCGCCTCGCCACCCAGAACGCCCTGCTGAAAGCCAACTACCTGGCCAAACGCCTGAGTGGCCACTACCCGATTCTGTACTCCGGCCAGAACGGCCGTGTGGCACACGAATGCATCGTCGACCTGCGCCCAATCAAAGCCGAAACCGGCATCACCGAAGTCGACATTGCCAAGCGCTTGATGGACTACGGCTTCCACGCCCCGACCATGTCGTTCCCGGTCGCGGGCACCTTCATGATTGAACCGACCGAGTCTGAATCCAAAGCCGAAATCGACCGCTTCGCCGACGCCATGATCGCCATCAAAGGCGAAATCGACGCCGTCCAACGCGGCGAACTCGACGCCGACAACAACCCGCTGAAACACGCCCCTCACACCGCCGAAGTCGTCACCGTTGGTGAATGGGATCGGCCGTACAGCCGTGAACAAGCCGTATACCCCACCAAAAACCTCGGTGCCCACAAATTTTGGCCAAGCGTGGGTCGTATTGATGACGTGTATGGCGATCGGAATTTGATCTGTTCCTGCCCGGCGATTGAACACTACGAGGATTGATTTTCTGGCAGGCCGTTGATGTTTGTTTTCGAGGCAGTCAACGCAAGGCAAAAACAGGAGAAAAGAGGGAGTTTATGGCTAATAAACAACCGATTTGAACCTGTTTTTGACACTGTAGTGGCAACGCAGCTAGCAGGTCAGCAGCCTGCTAGCTGATAATTCCGGTACTCCAAACAGTAGCGACATGGCGGCTGATGTTCTCGACCTTAATCGGTTCTGCCATAGCAACAGCGGCGACGTTAGAAGGTAAGAAGACGGTTTTTCTGCTCGACAAGAAAGGCCATACGTTTGAAATCGCTACAGTGGTGTTTGAGCCCTGACGGTGATACCAGCCGTTATAAGCTGAGTTTGAGCCACCGGTTTCAAGGATTTCTTGCTGTCGATGAAGGATATGAAATGCCTGGAAGGCCCGGAGTTAATGTGCCATTTAGCCTGCCCCTATTCTCAACCCCATACCGTCAGCCGAGATAACCTAAGCTGTCGGTGCCATAATTTGCTGTTTATGTTCAAACAACCGGCGGAATTCGGGGCGAATTTCTGGAATGGCGTGTATTTCGACCTGCCGATTAAAGGGGGCGTGATCAAGGCAAAGCCCAGACCAAACCGGCGTAGCGAATCTTGCGGGGCACACTCCAGTCGTATTTGGTGATTCGGCCTCCCCAATCTAACCACCAGCAAAAGCCCAAACCTTGGGCGAATTATCATTTCCCTATCACATTCTTGTATTTTGCTGCTCAACAACGGTAGCGCCAGCTATTTAAGGATCGTTCAATCGATAGGATTGGATGGATCCAGGTTAGCCGGAGGCTCTTTTTGTTATCGGGCTAATCTGCCCTGCTGCCGGGAGCTCCAGACCAGTCATTAGCCAGTAAGCATACTCAGGCCACACCGTGCCGAGAACTGCTAGTTCGGATGCTTTCATTTCATTCTCGCGCCGTTTCACCTTGTGCCACTTCCCTGACTTGATACCCGTTTGCTGTTCCAGCCATGGCATCTTCACTTGTTCCAGATCCAGCAATAGATTTAATCTATCTACTACATCACCCACTATTTATAATTCCAATTTACCCATATTGGGTATTTATGCCTAATATAGGCAAAAGGTGTTGGAGCACCGATCACCATCGAAATTGATTTCACAGCCTACCACGAACTGCCTGTTTCCCGGCAGTCTGGTTGGGTCAGGAGGTTCTATGTCCTGTTTTTCCATATTTTCTATCCGAATCATTCCTGATGCGCTTGGGTTGGAGCAGCTTTTGTCCTGATCCTTAACGAGCATGAGCTGGAGCGCTCTGACGGTCACGATGACAGCGGTTGTTATCACCATGGCAGCCACCTCGA
Organism: Oceanobacter antarcticus; assembly: GCF_044962685.1. Classification (NCBI taxonomy): domain Bacteria; kingdom Pseudomonadati; phylum Pseudomonadota; class Gammaproteobacteria; order Oceanospirillales; family Oceanospirillaceae; genus Oceanobacter; species Oceanobacter antarcticus. The sequence goes on along the minus strand of NZ_JBBKTX010000014.1, from coordinate 80,424 downwards.
TATGGGTATTATCCAGGCATGAGCTGGGGTATCCAGCTGTGATCAAGGCCTTGTTGGTAGTGTTGGCGTTGCTGTTGGTTGTCGGTCAGTTAGTCATTCTAAGTGTGGCCAGGTAACAGGCGGCTGTCACGGAGTCGGGGGCATTTCAACCCGCGTATTTTTATGATCCCATTGAGTTAGGAAGGAACCTGTGCAGCCATTTCATTGGAACCCGGAGTTTGAAACCGGCATTGATATTATTGATACTCAACACAAACGTATTTTTGACTATTTACAAGAGGTCGACGCTGCTATAACGCAGCGGGACGACCTTAAAATTCGGGCAGTGGCCAAGGCCTTGATTGACTATTCCATTTCACATAACGCGTTTGAAGAAAGCCTGATGGAGCAAGCCAATTACCCGGTATTGGCGGCTCATGCCAAGGTTCACGAGGCCTTTCGGCAACGAGCGATCAGTTACGACCAGCGGCTGGAAACAGGTGAAGACAGTATCAAGGTCGCCAAGGAGGTGCGTTCGGATATTGGCTTGTGGTTAACCAATCATATTCAACGCGATGACAAGCATTATGTCCCCTATGTCAAAAAGACGCTGGAGGGCAACTTCGTTCGGCGGATGGTTAAACGCTTTTTTGCCTGAGTCAGCCAACGGTTCAGGTTGATATCAGTGACCAAGGTCGTTCTCAATTATTTAACAGGCCCTGTCAGGGGGACAAATTCCGCCCGGCAAGGTGTTGGGCGCCGAGAATGGCAAGTCCTTTTCAAGTCCAATAACACCGCATGGCGGAATGTTGATGACCCTGACCCTTCGTGCTAAGGCCAGTGGCTTCCAGCACGACGTTATTCGTCACTTGTTTAACTCGCTAAACCGCGCCCCTCATGCCTTGTTCTGAAACCAACGGGCTCTCAGCGGGCTCGGTTTAATCATTGAGCCCCCCCCCTTGTTTTTCAACGTACCGTCCGGTCTCGGCCAGAGCACGGCCGAACATCCCCAGCAGTTCGTCTATCTGATCTTTGGTAATAATCAGTAGTGGGCAGAAGGCAATGGCGCTGCCGAAAGTGTTGTCACGCGGGTAAATTTCCAGGGTTTTGAATGCCGTGGTAGGAGCGCTCACGGGCGATAACCTTTTTCTTTCCGGTTTGCCAATGGCGTTGAAGTAATAACGCAGCAGTTTCAACTGGGTATCGTTGGCGTCACTGCCGGAGTTGCCAAAGAATATATGGGTATTATTGACCGGTATTTATTGGCCGTTTAACAGTTTTTTACCATTTATCTGCCATAGTTTATGGCGCTGACATTGTATTGATTTTCAGCATAACAAAGACGAGGGAGATGCTTGATCACATATTCCATATCGTTGCATTTGAAAATGTTATACAGCACATGGCTGAAAATCCCCCCCGCCGGTGTGTCTGCAGTCTGGTCTGGCCCTCTCAAAAATGCAGTGGTTGCGTTCCTTAATCACGCTGGTGGCAAAGCTGGCAAGGAGTCTGCATAGGAATATCAATACCAGATAAGGTTTTGCATTTGTTTTTCTGTGGCAAAACAGCCGCCAGAAAAAATGAGGAGATTGACATGAACCCCATGAACTTCACGCTGAAGCAGTTACGTTACTTTGCCGTTGCCGGTGAGCATCAAAGTGTCACCAAAGCCGCTGAGTTGTTGTACGTCTCGCAGCCGTCGATTTCGTCGGCTATTTTGCATCTGGAAGATGTCACCGGCCTCAAACTGTTTATTCGTCACCACGCGCAAGGACTGAGCCTGACACCACAAGGGCTGGCGTTTTACCGCAAAACCCGCAATCTGCTGAAAGAAGCAGAAAGCCTGGCCCAGTTTGCCAGCAGCCTGGGCACCGAGATTTCCGGCACCTTGAAAGTGGCGGGCTTTCCGACCGTTACCGGTGCGGTGTTACCCAGCATTCTGAAGCGCTTTGTCGACCAGTATCCCTCGGTGTATGTGGACTGCCGCGAGTTACACCAAAAAGATCTGATTCAGGGTATTCAGGATTGTGCCTATGAAATCGGTATCACCTACGACATGGAATTGCCTAGCAGTGTCTCCTTTGAACCACTGGTATCACTGCCGCCGTATGCCGTTGTCAATCGTGAGCATGGTTTGAGCCAGCGCACGTCGGTATCCATAGCGGAATTGGCACCATTGCCATTAGTGATGCTGGATTGGCCAGTCAGCCGTCAATATTTTATGTCGCTGTTTATCTCCCTCGGCCTCAACCCTAATTGTGCCTACCGAACCCACTCCCTGAGTATGGCGCGGGGCATGGTGGCCAATGGCTTTGGTTACTCCTTGCTGAATATGCCGCTGTCTCAAGACAGTGACACAGACAATCTGGTCGCCATCCCTATTGAAGACGACCTGGTGTCTTTGACCATGGGTGTCGTGAAGCTGTCGGAGTCAGTGCCAACCCCCGCAGCCAGCGCCTTTATTAAGGAAATAAAAAAATACATGTCGGAGTTCAGCGATATACAACTCGGAGAGGTCAGCTCGGTGACCATGCCATTACTGGCGGCAAACAGCTTGCCAACAAGCGCCCTTATATGAGGCGCTTTCTTTTATCTTGCACTATGGATTAGCATTATTTGCCTGAATAATAAAACATGATTCAGGCCTAAGGAAAAAGATAATTGATGAACCCCACCCCGACAGGATTAACTTTTGGAGAACCGAATATGAAAACTCTGAATCTTCACGTGGGGCACTTACATGAAAACGAACGGCATTATTTCCTGTATTCGCAAGATAACGCTGGGTTCCGTATTGGCGCTATCAACAGCAACCATGATAACCACCACCGCGAGTGCGGGTGAGTTATCCATTGGCCACACCACCTGGGTTGGTTATGGCACCTTGTATCTGGCTCGTGACCTGGGTTACTTCGAGGAAAAAGGCTTGACCGTCGATCTTAAAACCATCGAAGAGTCATCCATGTACATGGCAGCACAAGCGTCGGGTCACCTCGATGGCTCAGCCTCGACTGTCGATGAGATTCTGAAATATCGCCCCAAATTCTGCTTTGAATCGGTAGTGGCACTGGACGACAGTTACGGCGGTGATGGCATTCTGGTGGGTGACGATGTGAACTCGTTGCAAGACCTGAAAGGTAAACAGGTTGCAGTGAACGAAGGCTCTGTTTCCCAGTTCTGGTTATCTTACTTACTCAAACAAAACAGCATGAGCCTGAAAGATCTGAAAATCCAGAATATGACCGCCGACGATGCCGCCAGCGCCTTTATGGCCGGACGTATTCCTGCTGCCGTTACCTGGGAACCTCATTTGTCCATGGTGCGTGCCAAGAAAACCGGCAAGGTGCTGATCGACAGCAGCACAACCCCTGGCGTGATTGTGGATGTGGTCGCGCTCAGCTGCAATGTTATCAAGAACCAGCCAGACGATGTCAAAGCCCTGGTTGATGGCCTCTATCGTGCGGTCGAATACATCAAGCAACACCCGCAGGAAGCCTATGCCATCATGTCCAAGGGTGTAGGTGGTTACCTGTCTGACCCAGCTGAGTTTGCCGCTGCCGCTGCCAATGTCCGTTTCTACGACAAGGCCATGAATGAAAAACTGTTCGGCACCAGCACCAAGCCGGGCGATATCGCCAGTCTGATTACCACGGCGAATGACACCTGGAGCGCGCTGCAACAAACCGAACTCAATGTGACCTACGACCAGCTGATCAACAGCGACTTCGTGGCGCAGTGAGGAGTTTTTGATGTCAAGCAAACGCGGTGTACTGAACACCTGTTTGACTCCTCGGGAGGAGCTGCCAAAGCAGCTCGTTCTCGGCACAGGTTTAATCGGCTGGAGTCTGGTGTTATTGATCTGGGTGACTTTTTCAGTCACCGAAATCGTTCCGAAAATGTTCCTGCCATCACCATTGGATGTCTTTGACGCTGGCGTTCGTATGGCTAAAAACGGCTCTCTGGCGGTGCATATCTGGGCCAGTTTTCAGGTCGTTATTATTGGTTTCTTTATTTCTTCGATCGTCGCCGTGCCGCTGGGACTGATGATGGGCAGTTTTCGCATTGTGCAGGCGTTTCTGGAACCGCTGGTCAACTTTATGCGCTACCTGCCAGTCACCTCGTTCGTGCCATTGTTTATTCTGTGGATTGGTATTGGTCTGGAGCAGCGTGTCACGGTGATTATTTTTGGGGTGTTTTTCCAGCAACTGGTGATGATTGCCGACATTGCCCGTGGCGTTCCCAAAGACTTGATGCAGGCGGCCTACACTCTTGGTGCCAGCCGTCGTGAGGTGATGACCCACGTTATTGCGCCAGCCTCGCTGCCGGGCGTTCTGGACACCTTGCGAGTCACCATTGGTTGGGCCTGGACCTATCTGGTGGTTGCCGAGCTGGTCGCCGCATCCAGTGGCCTGGGGTATATCAGCCTCAAGGCCATGCGTGGCTTCCAGGTCGATATTATCTTTCTGGCCATCATGATTATTGGTTTGCTGGGTCTGATTACCGACCAGTTTTTCCGGGTTTTACGCAAGAGGTTAGGTTCATGGGACAGCTGAACACCACACACGCCGTCGCGACCCACACCGATGACACCACTCTTGATCATCCTGTGCAGTTGTCGATTGAAAACGTCACGTTGCGTTTCCCCAAGCCGGACGGCGGTGAATTTACGGCACTCGATAACGTCTGCATGGAAGTTCGTGATCAGGAGTTTGCCGTGATTGTCGGGCCGTCTGGCTGCGGCAAATCCAGTCTGTTATTTCTGACGGCTGGTTTGAGTCATCCCACTGAAGGGCAAATTCGGGTAGCTGGTGAAACAGTCACCGAGCCAGGGCCTGACCGGGGCATGGTGTTTCAGGGCTACACCCTGTTCCCATGGCTCACCGTTAGGGAAAACATTGAATTCGGATTGAAGCGCAAACGTGTGCCAACACCAGAACGCAGCGATATTGCTGCGCATTATCTGAAGGAAGTGGGGCTGGAAAACTTTGCCGATAACTACCCCAAACAGCTGTCTGGCGGTATGAAACAGCGCGTGGCCATTGCCAGAGCACTGGCCAACGACCCGAAAATCCTGCTGATGGACGAACCGTTTGGTGCACTCGACAGCCAGACCCGGCTGCAAATGCAACAACTGTTGTTACGGGTATGGGAACACAAGAAAAAAACCGTGGTGTTTGTAACTCACGATATCGACGAAGCCATTTTGCTAGGCGATCGACTGTTCGTCATGGGTGCGCGTCCGGGTCATATTCGGGAAATCATAAACGTCGATATTCTCCACCCCCGCACTCTGAGTCTGGCTATGGAACCCGAATTTATCGCGCTCAAGCGTCGCGTTATGGCGCTGTTGCATGATGATCTGGATGAAATGCATTAAAGGGGACATCTATTTAATCCTGCACGGCTCTGCGCGAGTGTTGCCGTTGTTCAGGGCAAGGCGACGAATGCAGCGAAATGACGAGTCCTTTTCAAATTCGTCAACACTGCACTGGACGGCGGCAACCCGCGCCCTTCGGGGGCTGCCGGATGATCTCGACTCGGTGTCGCCGACTTTTGACTTGACCCGTCAGGCCTGCAAGTCGGCTTCGTGATTCGAAACCATCCGGTGGCCCAGAGTGAGCACCGGATTAAATAGATGTCCCCTAAAGGTAACGCGTTATGCAAACGACAGAATCGTTCGATTATATCATTGTAGGTGCGGGTTCGGCTGGCTCGGTGATTGCCAATCGCCTGAGTGCCAACCCGGATGTTCAGGTATTACTGCTAGAAGCGGGCGGCAGTGACAACAGCCTGCGCGTGCAGATACCAGCTGGCACCATTACGCTTTATAAAAGCCAGGTGTATAGCTGGAACTACTTTTCCGTTCCGCAACATGAGTTGAACAACCGCCAGCTGCATTGCCCCCGAGGCAAGGCGCTGGGCGGCTCGGCCTCGATGAACAGCATGATTTACATTCGTGGCCATGCCAGTGACTACGACCAATGGGAGCAGGCCGGTTGCCCCGGTTGGGGCTGGCAAGATGTGCTGCCCTTGTTCCGCAAATCCGAACATAACCTGCTGGCCCAGTCCGCAGACTTTCATGGTCAACAAGGCGAGTTGCTGGTTGATAAACCCAAAGATCCTAACCCCTTCAGCTACCGTTTTTTACAAGCCGCCAAAAGCGCTCTGGGGGTTCCGCAAAACTCCGATTTCAACGGTGCCACACTGGCAGGCTGCGGCATCTACAACCTGACCCAGAAAGACGGCAAACGGCTGTCCAGCTACCAGGCTTTTGTCGCCCCGGTACTGGACACCCGTATCAATTTGACCGTACGAACAGGCTGTCAGGTTGAACAACTGACGTTCGAAGGCAAGCGAGTGACCGGCATGGTGGTCAACGACAACGGCCAGCGCAAGACCTTGAACGCCAGCCGGGAAGTGGTGCTCAGCGCCGGTTCACTCGGGTCACCGCATATTCTGATGAAGTCCGGCATTGGCCCCGCGCAACAGCTTCGGGCTGCCGGTATTGAGCCAGTGGTTGATCTGCCCGGCGTTGGCCAGAACCTGCAAGATCATCTCGATGGTCTGGTAACGGTGCGTTCGAAGAACACCACCACCCTGGGCTTTTCCTTCGGTGCCTTGCCCAGCATTTTGACCTCGCCATTACGTTATCTGGCCAACCGCAAGGGCTGGCTGACCACCAATTATGTGGAAGCCGGTGGTTTTTTCAAAACACCGCTGGCAGGCGATATTCCCGATGTACAGTTTCACTATGTACCGGGCTACCGCAGTCACCGTGGACGACTGTTCGAATGGGGCCACGGCTACGCCATTCACGTCTGTGTGTTACGGCCAAAAAGCATCGGTGAATTACGTCTGGCAGCAGATCAATCGCTGGCGCTGGATTACAATTTTCTGTCAAACATGGACGACGCCAAGGTGCTGATCGAAGGTCTGAAGCTGGCCCGTAGGGTATTGGCAGACAACACCTACGATGACGTTCGTGGCAAGGAAATGCTGCCCGGTGCTGCCGTGCAAACCGACGCAGAATTATTGGCCTATATTCGTGAATACGGTGCCACGGTGTTCCATCCGGTGGGCACCTGCAAGATGGGGATGGATGATTTGGCAGTAGTTACCCCAGAGCTGAAAGTTCGGGGCATCGAAGGGTTGCGAATAGCAGATGCCTCCATCATGCCAACACTGGTCAGTGGTAACACCAATGCTCCCTGCATCATGATTGGTGAGAAGGCAGCGGAGCTGATGTTGCAGTAAAACCGATGGGCAGGATGACTACGCACCTGCCCTTCATCTCATATCTCATATCTCATATCTCATATCTCACAGCTCCACATGCACGCATTACGAGTCCGCTTGGCTGGATACCGGTTGCTCTGCCAGTAGCGCCACCAGCCGCTGCATCATCACTTCGCACTGTGCCAGTTGGGCCGCTTCAACAAACTCGTCCGGCTTGTGGCCCTGATCCATACTGCCCGGCCCGCAGACCACGGTAGGAATCCCCAGCGCCTGACAAAACAAGCCGCCTTCAGTACCAAAGTTAATGGTGTGCAAACCCGGTTGATCCGTCAGTTGCCGCACAAAATGAATGACGTCGGCATCACTGGCGGTGGTCAGGCCGGGATATTCACTGGTCATACGGCAATCAATTCGACAGCCAGTATCAAGGGCTTGCATCTCTTGCTGCAACTCGTTGGCGTATTGCTTGAATAACGCCAGGAGATCCTGCGGTGATTCTGTGGCGATGTTGCGGAATTCAAACACAAACTCACAGTGGTCAGGGACGATATTCAACGCCGTGCCACCTTGAATCGTACCGGTATGCACCGTGGTGAAAGGAATTTCATAGCCATCGGCAAACGGGCCATTGTGTTGTTTATCGCGTGCCAGCTGTTCCAGCCAGACCACCATCCGGGCAGCGTAGTTGACGGCATTAACACCAAGCGGAGCCATACCAGAATGGCAGGCTTTGCCCGTCACTGTCACCTTGCCAGCCAGCTTGCCCTTGTGGGCAGTAACAATTTGCATGCTGGTGGGTTCGCCAATAATCGCCATAGCCGGTTGGATCGGCAGCGTTTGAACGGTGTCTATCAGCCTTCGGACACCCAGGCAACCAATTTCCTCGTCGTAAGAAAATGCCAGATGGATTGGCATAACTAACGACTGCTTCACCATGTCAGGCACGGCAGCCAGCACCACGGCGATAAAACCTTTCATATCGGTGGTGCCACGGCCATACCAGCGGCCTTGCTGTGCAGTCAGTTCAAACGGCGGGAAATGCCAGTGCTGACCCGCCACTGGCACCGTATCGGTATGGCCAGATAACATCACGCCAGGGATGTCTTGCGGCCCAATAGTGGTGTAGAGGTTGGCTTTCTCGCCGCTCTCATCATGAATCAGCGTACTGTCGACGCCATGCTGTTGAAGGTAGTTCTGAATAAAATGCATCAGCGCCAGGTTGGAATGAACACTGGTGGTGTCAAAACCGATTAGCGTTTCTAACAGAGTGCGAGTCAGTGCTGTTGCCATAGCAGTCTCATCGGGTGGCTAAAGGACAGGCTGAAAAGCCGATTTATTCGTTACCCGGCACACCAAACGCACTGGCATCAGCCGGTTGTTTGGCCCGCTTCACATAATCGTCAATTTGCGGCTGATACTGCTCCCAGACCATTCGCAGCTCATGAATCGGGCTGACGTGCCAGTCCACGCGTAAATCCACCACGGGCCAATCCGGCTCAGCACTGACTTGTAGACCGGCGGAAAATACCGGCCCCATTTCGCCACCAGCTTTCAGACCCGCTTCCAAAGCGATCAGCAGACGTTCAGCCAAATGACCGGTTGAGTGCTCAAAAGCATCGATCATGGCATCTGGCACATGGGTACTGGCCAGCAGGTTACCCATGGCGAGACAGTGTTGCCCGACCCGAGTCGCATTGATGCCTAATGCTTCTTTGCCACTGAAGGTAATGCCCCGACCCTGCGCATCCAGCACGCCCACCTGGCGCCAGTCGAGATAGCGGTCGGCCTGCTGCAGATACTTCAACACTTCATCCGGGGCACAGCCCTGTGCCATATAGTGCAAGGCCAGTGGCCCCAGATCAGGGTTGGTGACATTCTGGCTCAACGCCACCCCGACACCTGAGCGGGTGTAGGCACAACGACTGGCGACGCAAATGCTGGATGAGGTGATGGCACAGCCGACCATGCCGGTGTCCTGGCAGATCCCCGCAACGGAAAAGGTCATCGAGCTTCCCCTGCCACCGTATCGGGAATAACAGCAATCACATCAATTTCCATCAGCCATTCAGGCTGGCCCAACCCGGCGACCACCAGTCCGGTTGAGATCGGAAAAACGCCTTTCAGCCATTTGCCGGTTTCCTGATACACCGCTTCACGAAACCGGGGGTCGGTAATATAGGTGGTGGTTTTGACGATATGAGAGAGATCAGATCCGGCCTCTTGCAGTAACTGTTGGACGTTTTTCATCGCCTGTTCCGCTTGGGCACGAGGATCCCCCAGACCAATCAGCTTGCCGTTAAAGTCCGTCCCGACCTGCCCGCGGAGATACACGGTATTGCCCGCTTTCACCGCCTGGCAGAGATCATTGTCAAGACTCTGGTTCGGGTAGGTCTCTCGGGTGTTAAACATACGTATACGAGTGTGTGTCGGCATCTATCGGCTCCGAATAAACAAGAAAATAACCCGCGCAATCAGGCTGGTAACAAGAGTCGATGGCGATGATGATCGTGCGGCATCAGCGCCACCGGGTTGAGCATGCAGTTAACGCTGTGCAGCATCCTTGTAGTCTGCGTACTTGCGCTGGGTCTCAATGTGATCAGCGATGTGTTTGGCGTCATGCCACACACCCCAGATAAAGGTCGATCCTCGACGCGACAGCCATGGCAGGCCGACAAAATACACACCGGGTTCACTCGATACGCCACGTTGGTGGCGGGGTTTGCCCTGCTCATCAAACGCATCCACCTGCAGCCAGCTAAAATCCTGGCTGAAACCGGTCGCCCAGATAATGGAGGTAATGCCCGCCGCTTTCAGGTCAAGCTCAAGCAAGGGATTGGTCATGCATTGCGGATCTGGCAGCATGATTCTGGCTTCCGGCTCTGGCGGCAGATCCAGCCCATTACGTTCGATATAGGCATCCGCTGCATCCAGCAACGAGAAGTAGTTTTCATCGCCGTTACGGATGTTGTCGCACAGGTTGTTGGCAAAGATGGCGCGGCCGTTATGAAATGTTTTGGTCAACCCCACCAGTGTCATGCCCTGTTGTGCCAGACGACGAAAATCAATGGTATGGCCACCTCGGGCACCACTGACGGCAATGGTAACGTGCTCTTTGCCGGGGCTAACTTCCTCCGCGTCCCACAACCCCAGAACTCCCAGCCACCAGACAAAATCGCGGTTACGATAAGCGCGTGGCGGACGGTCATGGGCACCAACAGACAGATAGACCTGTTTGCCAGAGCGTTGCAGTTCATCGGCAATTTGCACCCCGGAAGAACCGGCACCCACCACCAGCACATTCCCTGCGGGTAATTGCGGTGGATTGCGGTATTCAGCCGAATGGATTTGTAATATCGAGTCATCGGCAGGCGCAATAGCCGGGATCAGCGGTTGCTGAAATGGCCCTGTAGCCGCCACGACATGATTGGCCGTGATGACGCCATCGGATGTCTCTATGGTGAACCCGGCACGGTTCCTATTACGAGTGACTCGTGTCACCTCAACACCGGTTCGAACCGGTGCATTCATTTTTCTGACGTACTCAACAAAATAATCGGCGACACGTTCTTTGGCGGCAAATTCATCGGGTGCCATATCCTGAAATTGCAGACCGGGAAACCGGTCGTGCCAGACGGGGCCATTGGCAACCAAAGAATCCCACCGCTGACTGCGCCAGCGCTCGGCTATTCGGTTGCGTTCCAGTATCAGGTGGGGAATATCCAGTTTGGTCAGGTGTTCGCTGATGGCGATACCCGCCTGACCTGCGCCAACAATTAGCGTATCGATATCAAGGGTATGGGTTGTCATAACTCTGCCAGTCTCATCATTAATCAGAAGCGCTGCTACGTGAAAAGACAGCGCGCTTACAGCCAGCCTCGCTGACGGCGATGTCCGCAGCGGATTTCTGTTCGTCAGGCAGAGCATTAAAAGACCAGGCCGCCCCCCCACAGCGACACCAAACCCATATTCTGTGACGGGCCTGGTGCTGGAGTGTCGGTTTGACCTTCAGGGGACATCTATTTAATCCTGCACGGCTCTGCGCGAGTGTTGCCGTTGTTCAGGGCAAGGCGACGAATGCAGCGAAATGACGCGTCCTTTTCAAATTCGTCAACACTGCACTGGACGGCGGCAACCCGCGCCCTTCGGGGGCTGCCGGATGATCTCGACTCGGTGTCGCCGACGTTTGACTTGACCCGTCAGGCCTGCAAGTCGGCTTCGTGATTCGAAACCATCCGGTGGCCCAGAGTGAGCACCGGATTAAATAGATGTCCCCTTCAGATAACGCTCTGACTGAAGCTATTGACCGAGACTAGGAAGAAAATGGAATGCCTTAAAATATTTTTATTTATAAAGCTGCATTGATAATACTGATCCAGAAATATCTGCCGTGAATCAGCCGCTGGCGCAAGGCTGAACAATAAACAGTCAGGGTTTCTTTATAGAAAAATACAATGCAGTGGTCAGGTAAAATGTATTTTAAAGACGCGATGACTCGATTAGCCTCTGTTTGGATTACACGTATTTTCAGAGCGCATTCAAAAACGCCGCGAACGATGGTTAATATTTTATTGTCGAGCGCGGCGGTTTGGGGATGTGCCCGTTCGTATTACCCGAGGGCACTATGACACGCTTCAGCAAACAGTACTGGATAGAGCAGCAACAGCAGCTAAACATGCCCAGACAGGCATGGATTAACGGTGAATATGTTGACGCCAGTGACGGTGCCACCTACGACACCATCAACCCTGCCACCGGCGCAACACTGACCGCTACAACAGCCTGTAGCACCGACGATGTGGATCGCGCAGTTGGGGCCGCCAAAGCTACTTTTGCATCCGGCGTATGGGCCGATCAGTCACCGGCAGAGCGTAAAGCGGTGCTGAAAAAACTGGCGATGCTGATTCTGCAACAGCGCGAAACCTTTGCCTTGATGGAATCCCTCAACGTCGGCAAACCGGTGATGGACTGCTACAACATTGATATCCCCGGTGCCGCAGGATGTTTTGAATGGTACGCCGAAGCCATCGACAAACTCTATGGTGAAGTCGCCCCCACCAACAGTGCCAATATCGCCACCATTACCCGTGAGCCGGTGGGTGTAGTGGCCGCCATTGTGCCATGGAATTTCCCGCTCGATATCGCCGCCTGGAAACTGGCTCCGGCGCTGATCAGCGGTAACTCCGTGATCCTGAAACCCGCCGAACAATCCCCGATGACCGCACTGAAACTGGCGGAACTGGCCAAAGAAGCCGGTTTGCCCGATGGCGTACTGAACGTGGTGACCGGTTACGGCGACGTCGTCGGCAAGGCACTCGGTCTGCATATGGATGTCGACTGCGTCGCCTTTACCGGTTCTACCGCCGTCGGCAAGCTGTTTATGAGTTACTCAGCCCAGTCCAATATGAAACAGGTATGGCCAGAAACCGGCGGTAAAAGCCCGAATCTGATTTTTGCCGATTGTGATCTGGAGGCTGCTGTCGAACATGCCGCGCTGGGTATTTTCTTTAACCAGGGTGAAGTGTGCTCCGCCAACTCCCGCATTCTGGTGGAAAAGAGTATCTACGATGTGTTCGTTGAGAAATTTGTTGCCAAGGCCAAAGCGATGGCAGTCGGTGATCCCCTCGACCCGACCACGCAAGTGGGTGCTCTGGTTGATGCCAACCACGCTGCCAATGTTCGATCCCATATCCGCACAGCCATCAACCAAGGGGCGGAGCTGCTGACCGGCGGCTTGGGAGATGAGTCATCCTGTCTGGTTGAGCCAACAGTCTTTGGCAAGGTGTCAACGGATCTCGCCATTGCCCAGGACGAAGTCTTTGGCCCAGTCGCCGCCGTTATGGCTTTTGAAAATGAGGAGGAAGCGATCAGCATCGCCAACGACTCTATTTATGGCCTGGCTGCTTCGGTCTGGACACTGAATATCAATCGCGCTTATCGCGTCTCTCGCCGTTTGCGGGCCGGCACCGTCTCGGTGAACGCCATGGATGCGATTGACTACAGTGTGCCATTTGGTGGCTACAAACAGTCAGGTTTCGGCCGTGACCTGTCGCTGCATGCCATCGACAAGTTTACCCAGCTGAAAACAACCTGGATCACATTAGGCTAACGAGAAACAATCAATGGCAGAGTCAGCCACAACGGCTGGCAAACAGAATCAGGGAGAAGGTCTTTGAAGGGAGTGTTCAACAGAACTGGCAAAAATGGTATCTCAGGCTTGAGCCTGACCGTGGGGTGATCCTCACAGTCGGCCAATCACCTGTTTTACTGCTTATCGCAAGGCATAGCTTAACGCTGCCCTGCCATTGCCCTTAGTGGCTAAATTTGGTTTTTGCTACCTTGCTGAATACATCCTTGATGCTGAACATAACGCCAAAACTTGCGGCGGCGCCAGACATGATTTCAGCCAGATATTCAGTGCGTAATTCACGCGCTTCAGCAATGCTGCGTTCAATAGTGTCGTTAGCTTGGGTAGTGGTATTGGTTTCGTTGTTGTTCATGAGAGTCGCTCCGGGTGATTGGCTGGTTGATGCGAGCATACTAAGTCTGAGCCACTCTTTTAAAAAGCGATCCTTTTTCAGTAGATTCATGAGAAAAACTAAGCATTTGAATTAAAAATCAATGAATGTTTCAAAATCAGCCTGACTCATCAATCAAAAATCCCTGATATACCGGGCATTTCAGCCTAAAAATTCCATCAACGATGGCCAATCCGAGTAAAATAGCTGCCTGTAAACCCTGAAGAATATTCATCCATAAAATACCTTGCTCTGTTTGTTTGGCCTTTACCTTTAAAGGTGTCACCAGCGATGACGAAAAGGACAAGACAACCATCGCTGAGCATAGACTTGGCCGCCGTGACTCCACGCAGACGCATGGAGTCAGAGCAGACATCAGGAACGACGACCCCAATCAGTCCCGCAACGCGTGTTTTTTATCCATCAGTTGCTGACGTTGTTCCGACGACAGTAAAGCCATCATTTTGGTTTTTGCCTGAGTGCCGATCAGAAACATTTGCTGTTGCAGTTCCGCCAGCTTGCCATACGCCTTGTTGAGGGCTTTTTCGTCAAACTTTTCAGCCGCGTACAAATCACGGATTGTGTTGTGTATATCCATCATTGCACCGGTAACAGCCCAGTGATCCTTGCGCATTTTATCGCGAATACCGGTCATATCTGCCCGTTGCTCATCGGTCAGATCAAGATCGCGCCAGACCAATTCGCGCCCTTCGCCCATCCGGCCCATTGGCATCATACCTGGCCCCATTGTCATCATGCCGGGTCTCATCTCGTCGTTATGACCCTGACGCATATAACGACCGCCGCCATCCCTGCCATCGAAACAGGCATGCCCCTTCATACCGTCACCCCGCTCAGGCCGATCATCATCCGCTGCCGCAGCCACCGATGCAGCGCTGAGCAGAATCGCCAAAACACGACCCGCAAGCGCTTTGCGGGAGTTGGTAAAAGCATTAATCATGGTTTTCTCCTGTAAATCACCCATCACCCCTTGAACCAGAGGTCAGTTGCTGGTTGGATCAAATCACCAGCGTTGCGCCGAGTATAAGGAACAATCCGCAGCTGAAAACGGCAGTACCCTGGGTATTGCATACATTTGCATCGCTACACAAAAGCCGGATGATTCCTGACATTAAGAAGACTTACCTGGCCTATCGATGAAGTGATTACCCGGCACTCAGATCCGCGCTGACTCTCGCGTCTACGGGCAGATTTTTTAACCAAACTGCCGTAAAATTTGCGTTCGCTTATTCAACATCATCCAAACCCCACCGCTCCGGGCACTGATACTTCCTATGATTCGACTGACCAATATCCAGCTTCCTCTTGATCACAATGACGCGGCTCTGGAAAACGCCATTGTATCCATGCTGGATATCAACGCTGAGCAACTGGTGCGCTTTGATATTTTTCGACGTGGCTACGATGCCAGAAAAAAAACCAGAATTCTGTTGATCTATACGCTGGATGTCGAAGTACAAAATGAGTCCAGCTTGCTGGAAAAATGTGCCGACAACCAGAACATCAAAGCAACTCCCGACCTCAACTATCATCCGGTTGCCAAAGCACCTGATGCGCTGACCGAGCGTCCGATCATCATCGGTTTCGGCCCCTGCGGTTTACTCGCCGGGCTGGTGTTGGCACAAATGGGTTACAAACCACTGATCCTGGAACGCGGCAAGGAAGTACGCGAGCGCACCAAAGACACCTTCGGTTTTTGGCGCAAGCGTGAACTGAATACCGAGTCCAACGTGCAGTTCGGCGAAGGCGGTGCCGGGACGTTTTCCGATGGCAAACTGTATAGCCAGGTAAAAGACCCCAAACAATACAGCCGCAAAGTGCTGGAAGAATTTGTTGCAGCTGGCGCACCCGACGAAATTCTGTATGTCAGCAAGCCCCATATCGGTACTTTCAGGCTGGTATCGATGGTGGAGCAGATGCGGGCAACCATCATTGAGTTGGGTGGTGAAATACGCTTCAGTGCTCGCGTCGATGACCTGCACATTAAAAACGGTCAGGTAACGGGTGTTACTCTGAACAAGAGTGAGCGGGACGATGGTGAACATATCGCATCCCGGCACATCGCACTGGCGGTTGGCCATAGCGCCCGCGATACCTTTGAGATGTTGCTCAACAAAGGCGTCTATATAGAAGCCAAGCCGTTTTCGATCGGTTTTCGTATCGAACACGAGCAGTCTGTCATCGACCAGGCCCGTTTTGGTCCAAACGCAGGCAACCCGATATTAGGGGCCGCCGACTACAAGCTGGTCCATCACTGCAAGAATGGCCGCTCGGTATACAGCTTTTGTATGTGCCCTGGCGGTACGGTGGTCGCAGCCACCTCGGAAGAAAACCGCGTGGTCACCAATGGTATGAGCCAGTACTCACGCAACGAGCGTAACGCCAACAGCGCAGTCGTGGTCGGGATTGATCCGTCGGATTACCCCGGTGGGCCGCTGGCAGGCATTGAGTTGCAACGTCAGCTAGAGAGCCATGCCTATATTATGGGCGGCAGCAACTACGATGCCCCGGCGCAAACCGTTGGCGCTTTCCTGCGCGGCGAAAAATCTGAGCAATTGGGCACGGTGCAGCCATCGTTCAAACCCGGTATCAAGCTGACGGATTTATCTGACGCCTTGCCCGACTTCTGTATTGAGGCCATTCGCGAAGCAATCCCGGAATTCAACAAGAAGATCAAGGGCTTCTCGTTTGATGGTGCCCTGCTCACTGGTGTTGAAACCCGCACCTCTGCGCCCATCAGTATCAAGCGCGACAACAACACTCTGCAAAGCATCAATACTCAGGGGCTATATCCGGCCGGAGAAGGCGCGGGCTATGCCGGTGGTATTATGTCAGCAGCCATCGACGGCATCAAAATCGCCGAGGCCATGGCGTTACATATGAATGAAGAACAGAGCAAATAGGCCAGCTAGCCGCAGCGCCAGAGGGCAATGTATTTATCCGCTCTGGCGTCTACCGCTCACGGTTTTCCCTGTTATGCTGTTGCACCCAATTATTCTCCTCGCAGGATATTTTCCATGGCTACTCCGATGCAAATCCCGCTGCCTTCTCCCCAAAAAGAACTGGCGCTCAACGGTGTGTGCAGTTACCACATTGAGGGTGAAACCCTGTATCTGGACGTTGCCGAGGTCGCCAGCCGCCGCAATGCCGATTCTGCCAGTGGTGAACTGGCACTCGAAATCTGGGCGCTGGAAGCACCGTATACTGGCGGCAACTTTTCCGGCTACCTCATTGCCAGCCAGCCTTTGGGGAGCCTGAGTGGCCAGCACTGTTTTCGTAATTGTTCCGCTACTCTGCCGATGCAAATGCCAACAGAAGGTGTCTGGACTCTGGTACTGATGCTGCGTGAATCAACGGGCAGCAGTCTGGTCACCCGTGATTACATTAATTTTTCTCAGCAGGTTCTGGCCGAATGCAAAATGACACTGAGCCTTTGTAGTTAGCGCTGTTGTCGATACCACCTATACCAGGAGTTCGCTGTCATTCATTATAGAGGCTCTGCCTGGCAGAGCCTCTGAGCCTATTTGGGACATCTATTTACAAGCGTTAATAAAACATTCTTATTCGTTATAGCTGATTGATTTTTGACACCAAGAAATTTAGCGGCAGTGATGAATACCTCCAGTATTGCCACAGGAATACATCAAAATAACAAAACAAATTAAAATAATTCTTATTTGCAAAAAAACTTCGAGGATTTTTATTTAGCCCGATAACTTTCAAATAAAATAACAAAAGTCACAAAATAAGTTTTTTAGACCCTGTTTTGTAAAAAATACCCAATAAATCACAAAATCGAACACATCTATTACATTACTAACGTATAATTGTTCAATCTATGATCACGCACGATTACCCGGCAAGTCAGGAAACCCTACCTTGCCCAAAGTACCTGTTAATAACTCAATAACGCGAATTGACTACCCTATGAAATATCTGGCACCTTTTGCTTTGACGCTCGCCCTGTTCCTCCCACTATTCTCACAAGCCGCAACACTGACGATCCCTGAAGCCGAATATCTGACCGGCAGCCTGTGCATGCTGTCACAGCGGATGGCCAAGGATTACATGGCGATTGGCGCAGGCATACGCCCTGACGAGGCGCTGAAAGATCTGGACGAAAGTATCGCGACTTTTGAAGTCCGTTTTCAGACCTTGCTGGAATATTCTGAGAATAATGCTTCTGACAAGTCGATCCGAGCCATCGGCACAGCATGGGAGTACTATCGTAACAACATTATCTCACCGCCAAGTCAGGCTAAAGCCATTTCCATCATCAAGGAAAGTGAAGAATTGTTGTCGATTTGCGACAGCGCAGTGGCATTCATTGCGCGTCAATCCAACTCGCCCATTGCCCAGTTGATTGAAGTGTCCGAGCACGTTACTACTCTGACCCAGAAAATTGCCAAGTATTATTTTGCCTTGTACTGGAACGTTGACGGCAAAACCCTGAAACAGGATTTCGACAAGTCGGTGAAAGAATTTGATGATTCTCTCAACTTACTGGTGACCTCCAGCTCCAATACCACCGAGATATCGGCGGCTCTGGCCAAGGTAAAGTCACAATGGCAATTCTCGAACTCCGGTTTCAAGCTGGATGAACAAGGCCATTTTGTCCCAACGGTTATTTCGGTCACCAGTGAGTCTATCTTTAACAAAATGTCTGCTGTCTCAATTATGTACGAAAAGCTGGCTTACTAAGAATCTGCCAGACTTAGGAGAGTTATTGTCAAACCTGGTGTTCAACCCTGATCATGCAGCGTCCTGATCTTGGTTGCTCACCTCCTTCTTCATCCTTGAATATCACTCCCTCAATGACCTGAGCCAATCGTTTGAAGCCTCAGAGCTTTATCCATTTTTTCTCGGCACACATACGGGGACATCTATTTAATCCGGTGCTCACTCTGGGCTACCGGAGGGTTTCAAATCACGAAGCCGACTTGCAGGCCTGACGGGTCAAGTCATCCTTGATATTGGGGAAGCGTCTATATATGTCCCCATATGCCCATTCATATTTGAAATTGATGTACAGGTTTTTGCCAAGGCCCTGTAGTCCGGCCATCAGCCCATTCACGGCAAAGATGGCCTGCTCACGCCTTTGATACGGGAGCGTGGGAGCCAGACAACACAACGGCCACGGACAGAGCCGGTAACGGCCACGCATATTGCACAACGGCCACGGACGGAGCCGGTAACGGCCACGCATATTGCACAACGGCCACGGACGGAGCCGGGCCCTACGTTATATGACACAACCGTCTGCTAACGCGGGCTAACCTCTACCTCACACAGTACCGAGTTGGCAATAAAACAGTGCTCATGAGCTTTGTGATGCATGGCCATAATGGCTTCAGCGTCGGGCACCTTGTCACCCTCAAACACCACCCGGGGTGACAAACGGATGCAGGCGACATGGAAACGGCCATCGTCTCGCTGTGCCAGCTCTGCCACAGCACGGTCATCGTACGACACCACGGTCAGCCGCTTTTTGGCTGCCAATGCCAAAAAGGTCATCATATGGCAACTGGCCATCGATGCTGCCAGCATCTGCTCAGGATCACAGCCGTAGTCATTACCGGCGCCTCCGGCTGCTATGTGTGCCTGATGGCCAAAGTCAAGTTGATGGCGGCGCTCAAAACCCAAGTGAGAGAACTCACCCTCACGCTGCCAGTGTAAATCCATGCTGTGT
Organism: Oceanobacter antarcticus; assembly: GCF_044962685.1. NCBI lineage: Bacteria > Pseudomonadati > Pseudomonadota > Gammaproteobacteria > Oceanospirillales > Oceanospirillaceae > Oceanobacter > Oceanobacter antarcticus. The sequence goes on along the minus strand of NZ_JBBKTX010000014.1, from coordinate 60,984 downwards.
TCTGAAACCTTCGCTGTCATTTGTTGTGCTTCCAGGGATAGGGGATCACCAATCAATACCATTGACGGGGTTAGTCAGCCAGTGTTTTACGCAGGGTAAAGGCACCCCGTAATTGACCCACCTGATAACCCACCGCCTGGTCAGCCGGGTACAGCTCACTGAGACGGGTTTTAACCGGCTCAGCCAACGCCGAACCATGGCAGTTCAGACATAAGGCTCCGGTCGGAATCGCTTTCATATAACGATATTCACCGTTCTCCAGCATGCTGGCTTCCAGCGCAGCCGGAGGTTCGCCTGCCGCCAGACGCTGGTCGAAAGATTTTAAGGTCGCCAGTTCCCAGGCGTCCGGGGCATTGGCCGGATTGCGCAACTGCAACGAGGTACGCCCCACCGTCCAGTCGCCCTGGCTGTTGGCAGCGGCAATTGCAGGTGCCTGGGTATTACACAGATGAATGGCTGCGGTTGGGCCGCCCGCTTTCATCCCCTGCTGTACCGTTTGTTTCAGCTGTTTGCCAAACGTCATGGCCTGCTGCCGGGCTGCAATACGCAGGCTGGCGTCATCAAGCTGTTCAGCCTTGACGGTTGCACTGGTCAGCGACCCGAATGAGCCACCCAGTACACAGACCAGCGTCAATAATTTTTTCATCGTTATGCTCTCCATAAATAACTAAATACGCACGAAGGAATATTTCTATTCTGAAAAAGCGGATACGTGTATCAACACGACCCGCTCCTGTCTTGGTGTCCATCTGCCGCGAATAGCGAACGGTAAATTACCGTTTGTAGTGGCTTATTGCCGAATATTTACTGGTATACGCTAGGATTAACTTCCACCTTGTGGACGTCACCGCTCCAGCCATCAAAACCACCCACCAGCATTTTTACCTGATCAAATCCCATACGCTTGAGGGTATGAGCTGCCAGTGTGCTGCGACCACCATTCTTGCAATACAATACAATCGTAGCTGCTGTATCCGTCAACGCCGGATGCTCACCGACCCGAAACTCCAGCACTCCACGAGGCACATTCACGGCCCCTGGCAAATGCCCCATTTCGAACTCGGCCGGTTCCCGCACGTCCAGTACTACAGCACCGGTGGTCAACAAGGACTCTGCCTCTTCGACGTTAACCGGATTAACCGATACCCGTGCTTCGGCCAACAAATCTTCTTTTTTGAGTATCATCGGGTTTCCTCTTAAACCAACGAACCGAAAAAACATGCCCCTACAGGCATATTGTTAGTGTGCACCCAAACGCCATACAAACCAACCGGCTTAATCACAATTGATGCAACTCGCCGCCGCATCAGCTGCCGCTCCGGCTTGCTCAGCCGCCTCGATACGTTCAAGCGTGGCAGGGTGCGAACTCAGATACTGCTGCCAGCCCGGTTGATCTGTTGATAGCGGAGCACCCGAATGTGACGCCATCAATAACCGCATGGCACGGGCAAAATCCAGCGGCGACCGGCCAAGTTGCTGCAGCCTGACAATAGCAAAATCATCCGCTTGCCGCTCCATCTCCCTGGAGAAGGCATTTTCCAGCAAACCGGTTCCGGCCCCCAACAACAGCTCAGAGCTACCCTCTATATCGCCAAACAATAAGCCAAACAACACTGAGGTGGCGGCCGATCGCACCATCAGCTGCATCCCATGCTGATACTCCACATGGCCAATTTCGTGCAGCATAACGGCGGTCAGGGCATCCACATCGGACGCGGTAAGATCCACCATCTGGTCTGTCACCAATACGGTGCTATCGGGCAACGCAAAGGCATTCGCGCCCATATCCCCGGTACGGAAAATCAGAGGATACTGCGCCGGTTCAAGCTGTAGCCGTTCCAGCACCTGCTGCCAGTGCACACGCAACTGCTGCTGTTGTGGCAAAGGCAGTGATGACGGCTCAAAATGTAGTGAGTCGAGAACCTGCAGGGTGTGTTGGCCAACCTGCTGCGATACCTGCGCTGGCAGCCATTTCACCGTGGTTTGCGCCAGCGCTGGAATGCCACGAAACGTAACCCACCATAAACACAGCGGCACCGCCAGAGCTGCGACCAGTACCACCAGCCAGCGGCTTTCCAGCCACTCCGGTATACATTGCCGACGGCCAGCCGCTAACCAGCGCCAATGTACATCGGCGGGAATAAAGCGGGCGTTATCTTCAAACACGACTTCTTGGGGTAAGCCAGGCACCGCACTTTCTACTACAAACTGGCCCGCTGCTGCGTATTTCAGCCCTTGTTGTACGTCCGTGCGATTCACATGAATCGCGCCGGTGTCATCCAGCAATGCCTCAGCCGCAACGGCCAGAGCACGATCGGCAAACTGATACTGTCCGGCAACAGCCGCTGTCATCCCAGCACCGAGACATCAACATCAAACAAACCTGCGGCTTCCTCACCAAAAGCGCCATCCTGCGACGTCACGGTATTGATCATGGAATCCATCGCGGGCTGAATCGTTACCTCGGTATGTTCCGCCAAATAACGCAGCATACGGACCTGGGTAACCGGATACGCCAACCCCAAGGTTACGATTAACAGCAGGGCATTAGATATTGCCAGCCCGGCGTAACCGATAGGCGTGACATCCGATCGAAAAGTGGCGATGCCATCCAGCGACAGATTAGCCAGCAGATGATTGCGGATTATGGCACTCCATATGGCGGCAACTAGCTGACTGATCACAAACATCGCCACAAACAGCAGCACCGGCAACCAGAAGCGCGGGGAAGCGTCGCCCTCGCCCTCCCCAGTACCGGATAGCAGGCTAAACAACGGCAGCAGCAGCACCATACTGAGTATGCCAAGGCCGACACACACCAGTGCCGCGTGATAATACGCACTCGTCCGGTTACTCACGTTGAAGGCCTTGCCGCCATAGGTGATGTTGTTATGGGTGTACTGATCAATCTTCTTCATTACCCAGGGCAGTGCGAGGTAAAAGGTGAACATGGCGATCAGCGGCAAAAAAATAAAATGCGCCATGATACCGCCATAGTCACCGGTAAAATCAAAACGAACTTGGCGGTAGGAAGTCATCCGCAAAGTGAAGCGAATGCCCTGACAAATCAGCCATGGCACCGCAAACATCAGCAGAAAATACATCAAGCTCGCCGCTATCGGGCTGACATAGGCAACACCTGAAAGCAGCAGCAACACCAGCAGGGCAATCAGGCGCCCTCGCAAGATTTGCAGCGGTTTGGCCAGATAACTGAAACGATGGCCATCCAGCGAGGTATGGCCATACAGGTAACGGTGATTACGTACCTTGGCCCAGGCGCTGTAAATGCCCAGCGTCAGCAGGGTCAACAACATATTGACCAGCCAGAGTTTCTGGTATTCCAGATTGCGGCCAGAAAACAGTACTCGTACGTCTCTCGCACCACCCTCACTCGGTCGTGGAGGCGGTGTCACATCGTCATGGCCATTGGCTGCGGTGGCCATCCGGCCAGCAAAAGAATCAGTTTCCATCGGGAGTTCTCAACATCCGTGTTAATAAATAGGAGACTTCTATTTAATCCGGCGCTCACTCTGGGCTACCGGATGGTGTCGAATCACGAAGCCGACTTGCAGGCCTGACGGGTCAAGTCAAACGTCGGCAACACCGAGTCGAGACCATCCGGCAACACTCGCGCAGAGCCGTGCAGGATTAAATAGATGTCCCCAACAGTCTATATAACCGTCATCCTCCGGCGGTACAACCTCTGGCCCCACAGCCATCTGCTCTCACAACCACTATACCTACACCCATGACTGACCACAGACACCCGTGACTGAACTGACACCCAACTCACTACCGACACCCGCTGCTGTCAGATCAGAGCAGCCACAGGTACACACACAGCCCCATCAATGGCCAGCCGACATAAGGGCTGAAGGCATACCGCCAGAGCCGGGTTGTCGGTACATAGCCGACACCGTGGACAAACCCGGCGGAAATACCCCATAACCCCGCCGACAACGAGCCGTGATCCAACTCGTGCAAACCAACGGCCACCAGCTGCGGCATGGCCAACAGCAAACCGGACAGCACCAGCGCGCCCAGAAAGGACAGCGCTCGTGCCCAGCCCGCATACAGCGGCCCATAGGCCGCATAATCTACCGGAGTATTGGTTGAAGACGCCATAAAACTACTCCGCGTCCCGATCCAGGTCTTCATAAAACTCCAGCCACATGGCGTTAATCAGGCCAAAGGAGCAGGCCAGTAATACACCGAGAATCCAGGCAAAATACCACATACTATTTTCCTCGTTGTTTGAGTCAGACGCCCAGCGTCTGACCCCATCCGGGTTTTGATATTGCAGAATAACCAGCGTCGGTTCATCAATACGTGCTGTATTTGTTATCTTCAATAAACTTATTGGTCATCCGGCCCCACATTTTGTAGTAACCCCAGATGGTGTAGCTCAGCACGATAGGTACAAAAATCACCGCGACCCAGAACATGATATTCAGCGTCATTTCGCTAGATACGACATCCCACACGGTAAGGCTGTGAGACGGCTCCAGGCTGGACGGCATCACAAATGGGAATAAGGAGAAGCCAGCCGTCAGAATAATCCCGGTGACTGCCAGCGAGCTGGATACAAACGCCCACACACCGCGATTCAGCATCGACATCAATGCCGTCAGCGCCAGTCCGGCGAAGCCCAGCAACGGTGCTGCCAGCATCCAGGGGGACTTGCTGTAATTGGCCAGCCAGGCACCTTCCTGGGTGATCACCAGCTTATCCAGCGGCGTGACTGCCGCTGCGGTGCTTTTGATATCCACCATCACGTAGCCATCAATACCCATCCAGATCCAGACTCCGGCCAGTGCAAACAACGCCGCCACCAATACCGCCAGCGCCACCGCCATGCGGCGGGCGCGTTCATGCAAGACACCATCAGTACGCATTTGCAGCCAGGTCGAACCGTGCATCATCAACATACCCAGACTCACCAGTCCGGCCAGCAGACCAAACGGATTCAGCAGCGCCCAGAATGAGCCGGTATAGGTTGAGCGCATAAATTCATCGAGATTAAACGGCACCCCCAGAATCAGGTTGCCAAAGGCCACACCAAACACCAGCGCCGGTACCGCTCCGCCAATGGTCAGGCCCCAGTCCCACAAATTACGCCAGCGCGGGTCATCCACTTTCGAGCGATATTCAAACCCGACCGGACGGAAAAACATCGAAAACAACACCAGCAACAAGGCCCAGTAAAAGCCGGAAAACGCCACTGCATACACCACAGGCCAGGCCGCAAAAATGGCCCCGCCTGCGGTAATAAACCACACCTGATTGCCATCCCAGTGCGGCCCAATGGTATTCAGCATCACCCGTCGTTCGGTATCGGTACGGCCAAGAATACGCAGCAGCGCCCCCACCCCCATATCGAAGCCATCGGTAACCGCAAACCCGATCAACAACACCCCGATCAGTACCCACCACACTATTTTTAATACTTCGTAATCCATAACTCCCCCTTACGCCTGTTCGCTACGTGCTTGCAACGGTTGCGCCTGTGGCCCAGCCGCTGTACCGCCCACGGTGGTGTGATCATCATCTTTCTCAAAGTGATAGCGGCCGGTATGAATGGCCGATGGCCCCAGGCGAGCAAACTTGAACATCAGGAACATCTCGGCAATCAGCAAGCCGGTATAGAACACGACAAAGCCACCAATACTCATCCACAAGTCTTCAACCGAACGGCTGGAAGCGGACAAATGAGTTGGCAGCACTTCACCAATCGACCAGGGCTGACGGCCAAACTCAGCCACGAACCAGCCCATTTCACAGGCCAGGAAGGGTAATGGAATCGCCCACAACAGCGCTTTTTGCAGCCAGGTTTGCTTATCGATGGTCTGGCGAGCGGAGTGCCAGAACGCCAGCGCAATCAGCAGGAACATGGCGAAGCCAATGGCCACCATAATGCGGAAGGTAAAGAACATCGGTGCGACTCCAGGAATGGTGTCACGCGCCGCAGACTTGATCTGCTCTTCCGTCGCGTTGGTCACGGTCGGTGTGTATTTTTTTAATAGCAAGCCATAGCCCAGATCGTGCTTGACCGCATCAAACGCCGCCATGGTTGCGGGAGATTCATCCCCGGCTTTCAACTGCGTAAATAGCTGGTATGCCCCGATACCATTACGCACCCGCTCTTCGTGTTCCACCAGCAAATCCTTGATACCCACCACTTCCTCATCGGTCGAGCGAGTAGCAATCAGGCCCAGAACCCAGGGAATCCGCACGGCATAGTCGGTTTCCATGGTTTCCTCATTAGGAATACCAAACAGCGTAAAGGCAGCCGGTGCCGGATGAGTTTCCCACTCAGCTTCAATCGCCGCCAGCTTGGTTTTTTGCACATCGCCGATTTCATAACCGGACTCATCGCCCAGCAAAATCACGCTCAGAATAGCCGCCATACCAAAGCTGGAGGCAATGGCAAAAGAACGACGGGCGAACGGCAGATCACGCTTTTTCAGCAGATAATAGGACGACACGCCCAGGACAAACATCGCCCCCGTGACATAACCAGCCGACACCGTGTGGACAAACTTGACCTGGGCAACCGGATTAAAGATAACGTCGGCGAAGCTGGTCATCTCCATCCGCATGGTGTTGTAGTTGAACTCGGCCCCAACCGGGTTTTGCATCCAGCCATTGGCAATCAGAATCCACAACGCCGACAGGTTCGAACCCAGCGCAACCAGCCAGGTCACCATCAGATGCTGCAGGCGGGTCAAGCGATCCCAGCCAAAAAAGAACAGGCCGATAAACGTACTTTCAAGGAAAAAGGCCATCAAGCCTTCAATCGCCAGCGGCGCACCAAAAATATCGCCGACATAATGGGAGTAGTAAGCCCAGTTAGTACCAAACTGGAATTCCATCGTCAGCCCGGTGGTCACACCCAAGGCAAAGTTGATACCAAACAGCTTGCCCCAGAACTTGACCATGTCCTGATACACCTGCTTGCCCGTCATCACATAGGCAGATTCCATGATGGCGAGAATAAACGATAACCCCAGTGTCAGGGGTACAAACAAAAAGTGGTACAGCGCGGTAATGGCAAATTGCAGCCGCGACAAGTCCACCAGACTTTCACTGATCATGGTTGATCCTCCAAAGGCAAGGCCGTGGAACGTTCAGTTGAGTGTTGAGGAAGCGAAAACTCAGTCGCCGGGCGGGCATGTTCTTCACCGTTGCCCAGCTGCTGTAACAAGGCAGCCTGTGGATCGCTCAGATCCACAGGCTGAGAAAAAAACAGTGCTCGCAAGGTAAAAATCAATGCCAGCTTGAGCACCAGGATCAACGCCAGATCACGCACGATCGGCTTCGACCAAAGAGAGGATGTACTAGCCATAATGAGCTCCGACAGCGGCAAGAAGCGGGTCACAACACAGGGCTTTTTCCTGTGCTACCGAACTGATGCATAACCCCCTGGACACCCGTCCGGGGTAGATCACATAGTCATCTGGAAGTTGGAGGAGCGGCAGCTTATCAACGTCAGCCTCTGGCTCAGATGCGACAAAAGGTCGCAGACCGCCAGCCAGCCACCATAAACCGGTAAAGACCAGTCCGTCACAAGCATAAGCCACCCGAGCGGTTGCCGGATCAACAATAATCCGGATACGGCTCTCTCCCAATGCCAGCGCGTCCGGTGCTACCGGGCCAGACAGCGCCCCAGCGGAGAACATATCCGCACCTAACACCTGACCGGGAACCTTCACGCCACTGGCCACCGCACCGGTGAACAGCACATAGGCATTACCAACCCCCAGTTGCTCCAACGTCTGCACATAGCAGGATGCCAGTGCCGGTTGTGGATCAATCACCGCACCACGACGGGAGATCGGATCAAACAGTAAATAACTGAGTTGTTGATTGATCCGCCATTGTTTCACTCTGGCCATACCCTTCCTGCCGGTTGTCCCGTATCCGTCACAGCTGACATTGGTCGCTGACTATGCCATAGGGACAGCAAACCACGGGCCAGCCTGCCAAGCCCCAGCGGCATTTATTTTCCAGATTCTCATAAAACGGCTCAAAAGCGCGCAGCTACTGGGCTTTCGATAAAATACAAGCCTGGCAAAAGAAGCCAAGCAAGCGCACTGACGGCGAATACACCTTTGAGATACCGCAATCATCGACTACCATTCTGCCAATACTGTCATACTGGTGACACCTATGTCAGACCCTCGCAGTTACAGCAGCCTGCCCGGCATCTCCTCCTTGCTCGACGCCATCTCCGCACCCGCCATCCTGATGGATCGTGACTACCGTATTTGCGCTGCCAACCGGGCCTACCGGGAGCATTTTTCAGGTAACGAAGCCCTGCTCGGACGTCATTGCTACGAAGTCTCCCATGGCTATCAGGTACCCTGTGATCAGGCCGGTGAAACCTGCCCTCTACAAGGCTGCCTGCGCACCGGTCAGCGCCAGCGCATCCTGCACATTCACAACACCTGCCAAGGCAAGGAACATGTCGATGTCGAACTGAGTCCGGTGCGTAATGACGACGGCCAAATTGAATTCTTTGTCGAAATAATGGCCCCGGTACGCACCCCGGATACGCCGGGGTCGCGGCCAATGCTGGGGTTCAGTCAGGCTTATACCGAGATGCTGGCCATGCTGGGTCGGGCCGCACCGTCTGACATCAGCGTGCTGCTGTTGGGTGAATCCGGTACTGGCAAAGAACTGGCCGCCCGTCATATCCACCAGCACAGCGCACGGGCCAACAAACCCTTTGTTACCGTGGAATGTTCCGGCCTGACTGAAAGCCTGTTCGAAAGCGAATTGTTTGGCCATGAAAAAGGCGCGTTTACCGGTGCCACCCAGCGCAAGCCGGGTCTGGTCGAAGCCGCTCGCGGCGGCACCCTGTTTCTTGATGAAGTCGGTGATATTCCGCTCGCTATGCAGGTCAAGTTGCTGCGCCTGATCGAAACCGGCAGCTATCGCCTGGTTGGCAGCGTCACCCCGCAGCAGGCCGACTTCCGGTTGGTCTGTGCCACCCATCGCCAACTGACCCAGATGGTTGAGGCCGGCACCTTTCGACAAGACCTGTACTACCGCATATCACCGTTTCCGATTCTGCTGCCATCGCTGGCCGAACGGCGGGCAGACATCGTCCCGCTGGCGCGCAGACTGTTGCAACAGCTGAGCCAGGATCGTCCACGGGTATTGTCTGCCGCGTCTTGCGACTGGCTCGAACAGCAGCAGTTTCCTGGCAATATCCGCGAGCTGAGAAACCGGCTGGAACGGGCCACTATTCTGTGTGATGACCGCGAGATTGAACCGCGCCATCTGACCTTGCCCAACTCACTGCGAACGACCGCACAAGCTTCCCACAATATCCAGCCCGTCAACCTGACCACTGGTATCGACCAGGCCATGCCACTGGATCAGCTCGAAGCCCGCTACCTGCTGGCCATCGCCCACCAGTTTGGCGGCGACAATGCCCGCCTGGCCAAACAGTTGGGCATCAGCGAGCGCACCCTGTATCGCAAGTTGGCCAATGCCCGCAGCAACCCGCAAGACAGCCCCGATGCAGCAACAGCAGACAAACCGTCATCTGCGGAACACTGAATTCTGGTGTAATAACGACTGGTTCAGAATGCTTGTGAGTATTGCTCATTAAAGACAGGCACCAAGGTGTGTACAATTGCGCCAAATTTTTACAAGCACCCGTGACTATGAAACGACTCACTATTGCACTGGCCGCCCTGGCGCTGAGTGCCTGCTCAGTTGGCAACCTGCCGAAAAACCTGTCCCGTTCGATGATGAACAGCGACAACCCGGAAGTAGTTGCCGCCGGAGCACCGGCCTATCTGCTGCTGCTGGATGCCCTGGTACTGACCTACCCGGATGACGAAGATTTCCTGCTGTCAGCCTCCAAGCTTTATGGTGCTTACTCCGGCGTATTCTCCAGCGATCCGATCCAGACCAAACGCATGGCCGACAAGGCACTGGAATACGCCACCCGTGGCCTGTGTGAATACGACGACGATGCTTGCGCCGCCGTCAAATTGCCACAAGACGAGATGCTGGATGCGCTTAACCACCAGTTCGACGAAGACGATATTCATGTCTTCTATGCCTACGCTGCCGCCAAGGCAGGCTGGATTCAAGCCAACAGCAGCGACTGGGGCGCGATTGCCGAACTGGGCAAAACCAAGGCGCTGATGCAGTGGGTCGCCAATATCAAACCGGATTACGACCAAGGCACACTTCAGGTCTACCTCGGTGTCATGGAAACTCAGCTGCCGCCGTCTCTGGGTGGCCGTCCGGAAGTCGGCAGAGAACATTTTGAAAAAGCGCTGCAATACAGCGATGGCAAACACCTGATGGCCAAGGTTTTATATGCCAAGCAGTACGCACGGCTGATGTTTGACCAGGAACTTCACGACCGCCTGCTCAACGAAGCCATTGCCGCCGACCCGGAAGCCGAAGGTCTGACCATGATCAACTACCTGGCCCAGCGTCAGGCAGCTGAACTACTGGCAGAATCCGCCGACTTTTTTGAATAATCGCCTTTTGACCACAAGCCAAGAGTAACCACACATGACAAACAAACTGATTGCCCTGGGCCTGATGCTGCTGTGCCTGAGTCCTATATCCCAGGCAGCAACGCTGAAAATCGCCACCCTGGCCCCCGACGGTACCAACTGGATGAAACAGATGCGTGCCGCTGCCGACGAGATCAAGCAAGAAACCGCAGGCCGCGTCAAAATCAAATACTTCCCCGGTGGGGTACAAGGCAGCGACAAGAGCGTGCTGCGCAAAATGCAAATCGGCCAGCTACAAGGTGGCGCAGTGTCTTCCGGCGCATTGACCAATATTGCCAACGAAGTGCAGCTCTATAGCTTGCCTTTTACCTTCCGAGATCCGGCGGAATTAAGCGCTGTCCGAGCCGAATTCGACCACTATATTGTTGATGCCCTGGAAGCCAGAGGCTACGTCGTGCTAGGTCTGACCGAAGGCGGCTTCGCCTACATCATGGGCAACAAGCCACTCAAAACCACTGACGATTTCCAGGGTCAGAAAGTCTGGACTCCAGAAGGCGACATCGTCAGCCAGACCGTCTTCCAGAAAGCCGGCATCGAGCCGATTTCACTGCCGATTTCTGACGTTTACACCAGCCTGCAAACCGGCCTGATCGACACTGTCGGGGTTAATCTCACCGCCTCGATCGCGCTGCAATGGCACAGCAAGCTGAGCCATGTTACCGACCTGCCGCTGCTGTCGCTGCTGGGCATGATGGTGGTCGACCAGAAAGCCTTCGACAAACTGTCAGCGGAAGACCAGACCATCGTCCGTCGCATCATGAAAACAACCTACGCCCGGATGGACAAGCAAAACGCTGAAGACGAAATCGGCGCTCGCAAGGCACTGGAAGACAGCGGCATGATCTTCGTACAGCTGACCGACGCCGAAAAAGCCACCTGGCAGAAACTGGCCGACGACAGCCTCACCGAACTGGCCAGCAAGGGGGTCTATCCGGTTGATCTGTACAAGAAATTACAGGCGCGTATTGCCGCGATTCGGACAGGCCAATAACCTTGAAACACTCCCCTTTGCGGCGTCTGCTCAGCGCCATTCACACATTGGAAGACGGCCTGCTGGTACTGGTATTACTGATTATGGTACTGCTGGCAGGCATTGATATTGTCGCCCGCAGTGTCTTTGGTGGCGGCGTTATGTGGATTCCTCCCGCGCTGCGGGTGATGGTGTTATGGCTCGGCTTGCTGGGCGGCATGGTTGCCACTCGCGGGCGCGAACACATTGCCATCGACCTGGTGAACCGGCTGGCACCCAAGGCCGTATCCGAAGCCATCTCCGTCGTCACCTCCGCGTTTGCGGCCTTTATCTGTGCCATCGTGGCCTGGAACGGCTATGCCTACATCGAACTGGCGATAGAATTTGGCGATATCGCTTTCGGCAAGATTCCTGCTTGGCCGCTCCAGCTGATTATCCCCTTCAGTTTTACGGTCATGGCATTACGCTTTGCCATTCAAAGTCTTGAAGCCGTCATCAAAGTGCTGGGCAAACACCCCGCAGCCGAGGCCCATTCATGAGCGTACTGGTTCCACTGATTCTGTTATTGCTGGCACTGTCCGGTACGCCGCTGTTTGTGGTGATTGCCGCCAGTGCCATCTGGGGGTTTTATCAGACCGATGTCGACCTGATGGTAATGGCGGTCGAGATTTACCGGATTGCCGAAATGCCGGTGCTGATTGCCATTCCGCTGTTTACCTTTGCCGGTTACCTGCTGGGAGAAAGCAAGGCTCCGCAGCGGCTGGTGCGTATCACCGACGCCTTTCTCGGCTGGATGCCCGGCGGGCTGGCCATTGTCGCACTGGTTACCTGTGCGCTGTTCACCGCCTTTACCGGGGCTTCCGGCGTCACCATCGTCGCATTGGGTGCGCTGCTGGTACCGGCCCTGCAGAAATCCGGCTACCCGGAGCGTTTTAATCTCGGACTGGTCACCACCTCCGGCTCACTTGGTTTACTGTTTGCCCCTTCGCTGCCGCTGATTTTATACGGCGTGGTGGCGCAGCAAATGTCGCTGGACGTGGCGGTCAGTATCGATGACCTGTTCCTTGCCGGTTTGCTTCCCGGTGGGCTGATGCTGGTCGCACTGTCGCTTTACAGCGGCTGGGTGTCACGCAAGACCGAACGCAATCATCATCCTTTCGACAAGGCCGAAGCCTGGGCAGCGCTGAAAGATACCAAATGGGAAATGCCCCTGCCATTCCTGGTATTGGGTGGCATTTATGGCGGCTGGTTTGCGGTATCGGAAGCAGCCGCCATTACCGCGTTTTACGTCCTCATCGTTTCTACGCTGATTCGCCGTGAAATTCCGTTTAAACAGCTGATTACCGTCATGCGGGATTCAATGAAGCTGGTCGGGGCGATTCTGCTGATTCTGGCGGTGTCCATGGCATCCACCAACTACATGATTGATGCTGGAGTACCGGAAAAAATCTTCGGCTTTATTCAGCAACACGTCAGCGACAGTTTTACCTTCTTGCTGCTGCTCACGGTGTTCCTGCTGATTCTGGGCATGATGCTGGACATCTTCTCCGCCATTGTAATCATGATTCCGATTATTCTGCCGATTGCGGTGGAATACGGTATTCATCCGATTCACTTGGGGATTTTATTCCTCGCCAACATGCAGCTGGGATACTTCACTCCGCCGGTCGGTATGAACCTGTTTATTGCCAGCTTCCGTTTTAACAAACCGGTAATGGAGTTGTATCGCGCGACCTTGCCCTTCTTCTTTATCCTGCTGGCAACGGTATTGGTGATTACCTTCTGGCCCGGATTAAGTCTGGCCTTTATCGGAGAGTAGTAAGCGCTATTAGCAGAGGGCCGTCGTCAGTGGCGGCGCTCTGATCTTCCCCTTCTTTTTCCAACACCCACACCCACGCCACAACCACGCCACAACCACTCCACAACCACTCCACAACCACGCCACGTTCCATCTTCTCTAACCATTCAAACAGAAAAGTCCCATTTCCAGCCAGAAAACGTCATGTTCCCCAGTATGGCCTGCCGCAATAATGAATCCATCGAAGCTAAACGCTCCGGCAATAGCTTCCGCTGTGTTGCTCAGGGCCCGACAACACCTTGCTGAGATTAAAAACAACAAAATACCCAAGGCTGAATATCATGACGACAAACAACCCGATGTTGGAAAAGCTGCACGAAATCCTGCCTGCGATTCGCGCCAATGCGTTAAAAGCAGAAGAGATACGCATGATCCCGCAAGAAAACGTCGACATGCTGCACGGCATCGGCCTGAACCGGGCATTTCTGCCGAAAGCCTACGGCGGTTTGGAAATGAGCCTGCCGGAATTCACCGACTGCATCGCTGCCCTGGCTGGTGCCTGCTGTTCCACCGCCTGGGGTTACAGCCTGTTGTGCACTCACAATCACCAGATTGCCATGTTCAGCAAAGAGACCCAGGATGAAATCTGGGGTGAAAACCCCAATGTCGTGGCATCGTCTTCGATTGCACCGTTTGGCCGTTACGAAGAAACCGACGGCGGCATCGTCTTTACCGGTGATATGAAATGGAGCTCGGGGGTTGACCACGCCGACTGGATACTGGTTGGCCTCAACCGCATGGCCAACGACGAAAAAATCTACAGCTTCGCGATTATTCCGAAAGCCGAATTCACCATCATCGACGACTGGTACGCCGCTGGCATGTGTGGCTCCGGCACCAAAACCGCCCGCATCGAAGGTGTGTTTGTACCGGAACGCCGCATTCAGGCTGCCAAAGACATGATGGAAGGCCGTCATATTAGCCGTGACCTGTACCCAGAAAGTAACATCTACCACACCCCATACCGGCCATACTTCGCCTGTGGTTTTGCCGCCATGAGCCTGGGCGTAGCCGAACGCATGATCGCCGTATACAAAGACATCACCCAAAACCGCGTCCGCGCCTACACCGGAGCCAAAGTCGCCGGATCGGTCGCGCCGGTACTGCGGATTGCCGAATCCTACCAGCAAGTCTGCGCCGCCCGCGCCTACCTCGAAAAAACCTGGAACGAGCACAAGGAATACGGCGAGCGTCACCAATACCCGGATCGCTACACCCTGGCCCATTGGCGCACCAACCAGGCCTACGCCATCAAGATGTGTGTCGAAGCCGTTAACCGCCTCTGGGCCGTGATGGGCGGCTCCAACTGGTATAACGAGCGCGAAGGCCAGCGGCTGTGGCGCGAATCCAACATGACCGCCGCCCACGCCTACACCGACTACGACGTTTGTGCGCAGATCATTGGCCGCGAACTGCTCGGTATGGAACCCGATCCCAGCCTGCTGTAAGCGGCTCTCACCAGGCTCCACGCTCCGGCGTGGTCGCCAGAGATCCCGGCCCACCGCCGCGTTCCCTCACAAGAACGCGGGAACGAGAAACACTCAAAATTGACGCCGCAGGGTGCGCACTGCGCACCACTGCGCCAGCACAGGATACTCACCATGTCAGCCACACAAACCGCCACCGACTTCGACCCCAAAGCCTTCCGCCGCGCCCTTGGCAACTTCGCCACCGGCGTCACCGTCATTACCGCCTGCACCCCGAACGGCGTGCAAACCGGCGTCACCGCCAACAGCTTTAACTCGGTCTCCCTCGACCCGGCTCTGGTGCTGTGGAGCATCATGAAAAGCTCTGCCAGCGTCGATATTTTCGAGCAAGCCAGCCACTTTGCTGTCAACGTGCTGGCCGCCGATCAGATCAACCTGTCGAACCACTTTGCCCGCCCGTCCGACGACAAATTTGCCAGCATCGACTACGAAAAAGGTCTGGGTAACGCCCCCCTGTTACCCGACTGTGCCGCCCGTTTTCAGTGCGAAAACTACCAGCGTATCGACGGTGGCGATCACTGGATTCTGCTTGGCAAGGTGGTGGCGTTTGACGATATTGGCCGTGCTCCGCTGCTGTACCATGGCGGTGCCTACTCTGCCGTTATTCCCCACGCCGGAGTCAAACCGAAAGATTCTGAAGCCTCCAGCAAAGGCGAAGAGAAAAACGCCCAGCGTCTGCACGACAACCTCTACTACCAGATGATTCAGGCAGTGAAGCGTTACCAGGACAGCTACCAACCGCTGCAACTGGCCACCGGCCTGCGCACCATCGAAGCCCGCATGATCATGACCCTGAACGACTTCGGCAGCCTCGCCGCCAGTGAACTGGAACAACGTATTGGCATGCCAGATCAGGATTTGAAAGCCGCACTGGACACCCTCAAACGCAAAGAATGGATTGCCGCCAGCGACGACATTCTCAGCCTGACCAGCGCCGGTATCGAACAGGCAGCAACCTTATGGAAAGTAGCTAACGACCGTCAGACTGATGTATTTGGCCAGTTCAGCGCCGAAGATGTTGCCACCTTCCGCAAAGTGCTGGACGCCGTACAGTAACCAACACCACTGACCACCAATCCCCACCCATATCGGCGGCAAGCCACCTTCTACCGGGATATATCCACGCAGGAGGGTTTGTCGCCGATATAAATACGGCTCCCACTCTTGCTTGCCCTGCCCTTGCCTGTCCCCCAAAAATAACGACAGCCAGCCAGTCAAAATTGATTACACTGAACAACAATCAGATTTGCATCACAACAATAACAACGAGCATCCATCCCTATGGATCAGCCAATAGTCACGCCACCCACCGAGCAACAACTGACGCTGCTGGAATCGCTGGGCACCCCGGCGTTCTTCGACCACTTCCTCAACTGGCTACAACACCAGCTACTCAGCGACCAATGCATGATCTTTTTCTGCCCCGATGGCGAACACGTCAGTACGCTGCTGTACAAAGACTTCAGCCACGACGCCTCAGCCCGCCAGCTGGCCATGGCCTATATTTCCGAGCGCCAGTACCTCCACGACCCAAACTTCGACAAGCTACGCCACTGCCAACCAGACCAACTGATTACCGAACATTATGGTGTTCTCAGTGGCAACATGGGGCTGCACTACCGCAATCGTTTTTTTGAACAGCCAGGTTTTCTCGACAAATGGTCCGTGATTTGCCACTCAGACAGCGGCAACTACTACATCAATCTCTACAGCCGTCGCGGCTATTTCAGACCGTTATTCAACAACAGCCAGCAACAAGAGCAAGGTATTGCACGGCTGCTTGCCCTGCTGGTCAGCAAACATTACCTGCTGAACAACCAACTGCTCGATCAGGGGCCGCTGGCGTTTTTATCGGAACGCGAACGCCAGGTGTGTGAAGCCGTACTCGCAGGCAAAAAATCCGAAACCATTGCCCACGACCTGACCATTGCCCCCAGCAGCGTAGTGACCTACAAAAAACGCGCCTACGACAAACTCGGTATTTGCTCGCGGGCGCAGTTATTTGCCTTGTGTCGGTGAAAGGATTCCTGGATTTGATGCAATCGTTGGCGATGTAATGCCATTAACTCATCGGCCGATAACGATATGCAGGATACTTGCGACCTCCTGCAGAAAGAATCCGAATGCCTATATAAGGCTGCATTTAAGCCATATTGTTATCCTGTGGCTTATACTGTGACGGAGTCTCAAGCACGGCAATCGTCACGCGAGAAACACAGACCAGCTTTTCACTTGCATTTCGAATACGCATTTCCCAAATATCTGTCTTTTGCCCAATATGCAACAGTTTCGCGACACCGTAGACCCATCCTGAATCGACGGCACGAACTGCCGGGGACATCTAGTTAATCCGGTGCTCACTCTGGGCTACCGGAGGGTGTCGAATCACGAAGCCGACTTGCAGGCCTGACGGGTCACGTCAAACGTCGGCGACACAGAGTCGAGATCACCCAGCAGCCCCCGCAGGGCGCGGGTTGCCGCCGTGCAGGATTAAATAGATGTCCCCTGCCGTATAACCTGTTTACTCAACGTGTGCGATGTTGCAATAGCAGACGGGCGTCCACTCCTTTGAACTTTTTTCTGGCACGTTCAATCGCTTGTGACAGCATGCGATCGGTAGCCACTGGCCCGAGTTGCTCACACATGGCGACATAAACCAGATTCAACAGTGTTTTTAATTCACCAAAATCGGGCGACAGCAAATTAGTGGACGACTTGCCTAAGGCCAGCATGGAAAACGCATACACCAGATCCGGCGTCACCCCGCGTTGTTGCGCCTGTTCTTCAGCCTGCATCCGTACCTGCTGCACTTGCGCAGCTGGTACCTGGAGCATTAATTCTTGTACCACAGCGCTAAAACAGGGCATCCATTCATGCGTATTGAGCGGAACCGGGTTGTCCAGTATGCCATTACGTTGCCGATAGGCTTCCATTTGCGAGATCGGGTCAGCCTTCAGACCAGACGTTCCTCTCATCAGCAAGCCAATCAGATCACGATAAAGCTGTGATCGATTGGAGGCGATGGCATGCAAATCCCGACAGTCGTTAAAGAAGCCGTTCAACTCATACTGGGATTTCTGGGCGTAGCCCTCTTCCCAGCGCCACATCACATCCCAGAGTTCGTCGCCATCCAGTACTTCACTCAGTACGGTATACACCGCACGACGTTTGGTATTGATATTCATCCGTACGCTCCATACTTACTGACGAAAGTACGTCATGTCTTTGTGGAACTCGGGATAGGCCACCTCATAGTGTTCAGACACATCAAGGCCCTGCTGCTCTTCAGCGGTGGTGACCCGTAATCCCATCGTCATCCGGATCAGCCCAAACGTCAGCAGTGACAGCGGGAAAGCCCATACGAATGCAGCCACAATGCCAATCAACTGCACCATCACCTGATGAGTGTTAAACAGATCCCCTGTCACAAACATACCGGCGGCCAACGTCCCCCAGACGCCAGCAAAACCATGCACAGGTACCGCACCCACAACGTCATCCAGTTTCATCCGTTCCATTATCAATGACCCGGCGACGGCGATCATACCGGCAATCAACCCTGTCAGAATGGCCCACTGAGGCTCCATGCTGGCACATCCAGCGGTAATACCCACCAGCCCGGCAATACTGCCATTGACGGTTGCCGTCAGCAAAATGGGAACTCGGAATACGCGGCTGAACAGCAAAGCACCGAGCGCACCAGCACCGGCGGCAAGCTGGGTATTCAGCGCGATCAAACCGATATCCGCCGTCGCAGCCAGGGTGCTGCCGCCATTAAAGCCAAACCAGCCGAGCCAGAGAATAAAACCGCCCAGAGCTACCAGCGACAGATTATGCCCCGGAATATTGCGGGCTTCGCCAGTATCGCGGGAGAAACGACCGGTACGGGGTCCTAACACAATAATGCCCGCCAGAGCGCACCAGGCACCGATTGAATGCACGACGGTCGAACCGGCAAAATCAATAAAGCCCATATTGGCCAACCAGCCAGCGCCACCGTACAGGCCACCCCAGACCCAGCTGCCAAACACGGGGTAAATAAAGGCCGCAATCACAGCCGACGCCACCAGATAAGCATCGTAGCGGGTACGTTCAGCCATCGAGCCACTACAAATCGTGACGGCGGTTGCGGCAAACATGGTCTGGAACAGCAAAACGGTGTAATCCCAGGGTTCCACATCCGACATCATGAAATGGCTGGTGCCAAAATATCCGGTGACGTTATTGCCAAACATCAGACCATACCCGACCAGCCAGAACATCAGGGTTCCCAGACACACGTCCATGTAGTTTTTCATCATCACATTGACGGAGTTTTTTGCCCGCGACATGCCGGCTTCCAGTAAGGCAAAGCCTGCCTGCATAAAAAACACCAATGCAGCGGCAGTCACGACCCAAATGGTATCGGCTGCCAGCGTGGAAACGACGGATTCCTCCGCCTGGGCTGGCAACCCGATCAGACAACCGGTGAATACTAGGGCCAATCTGCGCATATATTATCCTCGTTGTTATATAGCGATAAAAAGCAACCTTGTGACAGCCAGGCTATCTCCCCCCAGACACAGCCATGGCCAACCCCACAAAGTGCGGTGTGACAGATCACCGGATTAATGGGCAATCCATATGCCATCTTGCCCGCGCACCGACAGGGTGCATCTGTTACATGCCAAAGTGGACGGTGATACTTGCATCCCATAACAAGGGTTTCAGTCACGATTAAATGCGCTGAAAATGTGCTTACAGGTGTAACCCAAAGCGTTGATAAAAAGATCAGTGACCGATTTTGGAAAAGCGGGAATCAGACTGGTGCAGCCGGTACTAGCCGTACCCGGCATCACCACAGAAGCGTGCACCGGGACAGCACACGGGTTGCAAATCGACGCCAAACATTAACCGCCACAATTGATCTGTCTCAATCGTAGCTGCCGATTAAAATGCCAATTCTGGACAATCAGCATGCCAGGACAACCACACTTGGCCCGTTGCGTATGTTGCGTATAAAGACAGCAGAGAACGACGACTGCTATGAACAATCTTGCTGAATCGAGCTAACCACCCTGATAGCGCCACCACTCTGGTTGGTCAGAGCCAGGATAAAATTTTCTCGGTCACTATCGGCCACCAGCAGCTTCATACAGACCCGTGCCTGAAAATCGCAGTGTTCTATGGTGGTGGGGTATTGATCCAGCAAATGCCGGACAACGGCTTCCATCGGATAGTCGTACTCCAATGTCAACCGGGTTTGCGGGATACGCTGTTCAGTTGGCAATTCCGCCAGCCCGAGAATAACGGCATCAGAGTACGCCCGCTGTAGTCCACCGGTACCAAGTTTGATACCACCAAAATAACGCACCACGGCCACTACAATTTCTCCCAGACCACTGTGTTGCAGCACCTTGAGCATTGGCCGTCCGGCGGTGCCGCCCGGTTCGCCGTCGTCACTCATGGACATCACTGTGGTATCCGGTGCTCCGGCAATGTAGGCCCAGCACACATGGCGTGCCTGGGGATGCAACTCCCGAATTGAGCGAATAAAGGCCTCTGCCGCTGCCCGGTCGCTGGCCTGCCCCACAAAGGTTATAAACTGGCTACGCTTGATTTCCAGCTCGCGGACATGAGGCTCTGGCGTTACGGGGACGGAGTAAACTGGGGTCATAACAGGACTTGTCGGCAAGAATAACAGGGGAAATTCTGACGCCTTGTGGCGTCAGTGTCGACGAATGCCTCAGAACGACAGTACCAACCCTGCTGATAACGCTTGTGGCGAGCGGCCTGGCAAGGTTGCCAGCTCATCACCGTGAGTACCGTCAACGCCCTGAAAGCTGGCGTTGCTGTCGTTGTTGGTGCGGGTATAAACACCATAGGTTTTGAGCGATTTGGACAACTTGCGCTCTACCCCGCCAGACAACATCACAGCACCAGTGTCCTCACTGTGACGGTAGCTGGCTGCTTTCATGATGCTGCCCAGCCAGGTCAGTTTGCCCGATTTCCACGCGCTCTGTAGTGCCCAGGCTTTACGGTCGAGGTCGGTGATACTGTGGTCGTCGGGCTGGTAACGCAAGTTTTCCATTAAACCTTGTAGTGTCCATTGTGCCCCCCGATAACGCGCCAAAATACGCCAGCTGTCAGAATCACCGCTGGCGGATCCCAGGGCCAGTTGCTGCCAGTGTTCTGTGGCGGCTGCCAATGTCCAGCTTGCACGCGACCAATCGGCCCGAGCACCCACGTAGAGCCGCTGATTGTTATCAACGGAACCGGACGACTTCACTGCATCCGGTGAATATTGCAGCGCCAGATGCAGTGCTCCACCAGCCAGCGGGGTTTGCCAGCGTCCCAACAACATGTTTTCCACCCGCAAGTCGAGGGCATTGCCGCGATTGGCTCCGGCCCCCAGAATTGCACCGCGGTCGGCAACGGTATGCTTGAGCAAGCTGTAATCCAGCGCGATGCCTTTCACCAGGCTGTCGTAGCGACCCGCCAGCAGTTCTGCGGTGCGTTGATCACTTGGTTGCCAACGCAAGCCCAAATAACTGTTACGCGTCGTCCAGGTATTACTGCTACTGCCATCCGGGGTGATGTTCTGTTCTATCTGGTAGAGGGCTGTCAGCCCGGCGACATCGGTAGGTATTTCTCCCCGCAGACCTATTTTCGAAGAATTGAAGGACAGGCTGACATCCCCCGACGACAATTTGTCGCTGGCACTGGCAGCTGCTTCAGCCTCCGATATATCGGAATCCAGATAATCCAGCGAGGCATGCAAGCTGCCGTAAACGTTCAGAGGATGGTCTCCCAGCGCCAGCGCCGTTGCCTGCCATGTCGCGCCAAGCAGGAGGACTCCTGCGGTGAAATACAGTCTCGTTGTCTTCATTTTTAATCGTCCTGAATGTCATGTAGTGAATATGGGTCTATTTGTACACCGGTATTTCCCGGTTGTCACAATCGCTATATAAAGTATTATATAGCGAACTCTATAACCACACTTTTTACCGGAGTATTTGGCATGATTGATCAACCAACGACTTTTTCAACTTTCCCTCATCCCGATACAGACAGGCACCAGTACCGCCACCCAAACCCACGAATCATTCGAGACATTGCTCTGTTCATGGGCACGCTGTTGTGCCTGACAGCAGCCCATGCCGATACAGTGGCTGTTGCCGTTGCGGCCAATTTCACCGCTCCGATGAAACACATAGCCGCCGAATTTGAAGAAAAAACCGGCCATGTCGCGCAGCTGTCCTTTGGCTCGTCGGGCAAGTTTGTCGCCCAGATCCAGAATGGAGCTCCTTTTGATGTGTTTTTATCGGCTGATCAGCAAAAACCTGAAGTACTGGAAGCCGCTGAAACAGCAGTTGCTAACAGCCGCTTCAGCTATGCACTGGGACGTTTGGCGTTGTGGACAATCCAGCCAGACATTGATCCGCTTGCAACCCTGCGTAATGGCCAGTTCAACAAGCTGGCCATTGCCAATCCACGCCTGGCCCCTTATGGACTGGCGGCCACCCAGGTCATCACCCAGTTGGGATTGAGCGAGCCTATCGAGAGTAAACTGGTTCAAGGAGACAGCATTGCCCAGGCTTGGCAATTTGTCAGTACCGGTAACGCGGATCTCGGTTTTGTGGCGCTGTCACAGATCAGCCTCAACGGCAAGATATCGAAGGGAACGGCATGGGTGGTGCCGCTAGAGCAGCACGACCCCATCCGTCAGGACGCAGTACTGCTGCAACGCGGAGAAAACAACAAGGCCGCAGTGGCGCTGTTGCAGTACCTGCAATCAGCACCGGCACGGTTGATTATCCGCCAGTATGGTTATGACATTCCGCAGTAAGGCATCGCAGAACAGAGAGCCAACAGCCCCAGTGAGTCAGTAGCCAGTGCTCAGACGTCGACCACCAGCACCACACTGCTGGCTTCAAACAAGGCGCAAGCCTGTTGCTGCTCTTGCAGTTCCATCTCGTCAAGACTGCGGTTGGAGATAATCGCGCTGATGGTTTTGCCATCAGCCAGCGCCAGTACCACATCGGCATTCACGGCCCCTCGGGTAATACGGGAGACAGTGCCCACCAGCTTGTTGCTGGAACTGAGCTTGATATCCAGATCACTCGACAGCATCACTGCCGGTGCCTTGATCAGGGCGATGAGGGTGTGGCCAGGTTCAATTGCCAGGCTATTGAGACTTTCTTCGGTAATCTGGGCGGTAACAAGATGATCGGACGTTATCCGCAAGCGGATATCGGCGTTCACCGCACCAGGAATCACTTGTTCAACCACGCCTCGGAACTGGTTACGTGCACTGGTTTTCAATTGCCCTGCCCTTAATAAATCACTGATGTCATCGGCCACATCCCCCAGCGACTGTACCCGCTGACGAATACGTTGCAAAAAGACGTCATGTGCTTCCTGTAATATCAGAAACCCGGCCAGCATCCGCTCACCGTAACCGGTCAGTACCGTACCACCACCACGGGCACCGCCTGCGGCTCGGGCAACCAGTGGCTGGTCGGCCATATTATTCATTGTATCAATACGATCCCAGGCGGTTTTGTAGCTGATGCCCACCTGTTTGCCAGCAGCAGAGATCGAGCCGGTATCGGCAATCGCCTGCAGCAGGTCAACCTGCTCACGTGCAAAGGGCCGTTGCTGACCTTGCAGCCAGATACTGCCCTGTAACGCCGTGGTATTCGTTGTGTTATCGGAAGGTTTCATAAGCGGGATAACCTGGCCGGTTGCTGATATTGCGTCATACCGGATGCCGACACGCAGTGGTTCAATCACCCCGTTGTCAGCACCCAGGACAGTTCAGTAGCCTGTCCGCCACTGTCATCAATTTAATGAAATCGTTTAATCAATCAGCGGAACCGCGTTGGAGTTGGTCACACGGGAAAACACGGTGTCAAACTCGGCGTAGGCCTTGCGCATCCAGACCTTGGTACGCTGACGCTCCATCAGGCTCAGGCTGGCACCAGAGGCATCGCTCTGATTCACCGCCGCCCAGAAGGACATTTCGCGCTTGTTGATCTTGAACATGGTGGGCGAATGCAGGGCAGGCAATGTCATGCTGAGAATACGGGCCAGGTCATCCTGTTCAGTCAGTGCCGGCAGTGCATCAACATCCTTGAATACCGTGCCACGGCCTTCGTTTTTGACCACGATGCAGTTCATGTAGTACTTGTACTTGGCGAGAAACTTTTCCAGCAATTCAAGCGAGTCCGGGCTGTCGTCGACGACGTTCCAGAAGACAATCGGAATATTCATCTCTTCACACATATCCAGCACACCGTTATCGTCGATCCAGCGATCCAGGAAACGCTGGCTCTGGGCTGGCAAATCCACCACGACTTGCTGATCGGCCTCCAGTGCGCATTCCATGATAGCGTCAGTGCTTTCAAACTGATCCAGTGTCAACGCCTGGGTAAATTCTTTGTAATAACGAGTCGTCGTGGCATGCGACTGGTCAGCATCCAGACCAGCGTAATGCAGTCCTTTGTCCAGACAATACTGTGACAATAAACGGGCAACCACGGATTTTCCGACACCGCCTTTCTCGCCGCCGACAAAGTGAATCATGCTCATGATGAGTTCCTTACAAAAAATGGATCAGAGGAGGCACTTATACCACAGTCAGACTGCAGCAAAGCAGACTGGCCATAAGGTTGGCCACATTTCTATAATGACACTCTCATTCATTGATCTGCCCCGGAACTTACCGACTGCAGTCAGACAACCGGAGTATCCATGAGCAAAAAGAACCGCCGCGCCGTGCCCGACTATCAACGCCCTATCATAGAGACACACTTTCATCTCGACTACCTCAAGGAGGCGCCTGTCGACACCATTCTGGCCGAAGCCCGTGCCATTGGTGTTGAACGTTTTATGACCATCAGCGTGCAGCCAGATAACATGCCAACCGCGCTGGCGCTGGCGCTGGCGCACGACGACGTCTACGCCACACTGGGCGTTCACCCGCACGAAGCCGCGCTGTTTGACGCTGCGACCGAAGCCTATATGCGAGAACACTCGGGCCATGGCAAGGTCGTTGCCGTGGGTGAAATCGGTCTTGACTATTACTACGACCATTGTGATCACCAGGTTCAACGCCAGGTGTTTTGCCGCCAACTGGAGCTGGCGATCGAGTTCGATCAGCCGGTGGTGATCCACACCCGCGAAGCCGACGATGACACCATGGCGATTCTGCAAGAATACGCACCACAAATGAACCGCAAAGGGGTGATCCACAGTTTCACCTCCGGGCTGGAACTGGGCCAACTGGCGGTCACATTGGGCTTCAACCTTGGCATTAATGGCATCGTCACCTTTAACAAGGCCACGAACGTTCGGGAAGTAGTGGCCGCGACACCAATCGAGCGTCTGCTGCTCGAAACCGATTCCCCCTATCTGACGCCAATGCCCTACCGTGGTATTGAAAACGCCCCCAAGTACCTGCCCTTCGTGGCCGAAAAAATTGCCGAGGTAAAAGCCTTACCGGTCGAAACCGTACTGGAGCAGACTTGGAAGAATGCCATGACGACATTCTTTCCCGGATAACGATTTGGGTATAGTGTTTCTGCACCGGATATATAACTGTGAATAAAGGCAGACAATCCTCTGCCAATTTGACTGAATGCTCTTGTCCACCAGCGAGCCATATCAATTGAGCCTGAGCTTGGTAGGCTGGACGACTTCACAGACAACCCAGGTATTTCCATGGTTCTGTTCGCACCCGTCAAGTACCCTCTCAGCCTTGCGTTACAAGGAGGAGGAGCGCACGGAGCCTTCACCTGGGGCGTACTGGATCGATTACTGGAAACAAAACACATCCACGTTGAAGGCATCAGCGGTACCAGTGCGGGTGCCATGAATGCAGTAGCGCTGGCCCATGGCATGATGGTGGGAGGCCGTGACGGTGCACGCGAAGCACTCAATGATTTCTGGGAAGCCGTAGCTGCCAGTGCACCCTTCAAACTCAGTGGACTGAGCACTGCCGGGGATATGTCGGTGACTCCGGCACTTAATTTTATGCTGAGTTTTACCCACTACTTTTCGCCCTATCAGCTCAATCCCCTCGACATCAATCCACTGCGTGCCATTGTGGAAAAGAGCTTTGATTTTGAACGTCTGCGTCGCCACAACCCGGTACAACTGTTTATCGCCGCCACCAATGCCAACACCGGCCATTTACGGATTTTCCGTAATCAGGATATGAGTGCCGACGCCCTGCTGGCATCGGCCTGTTTGCCAATGGTACATCACAGCGTCGAAATCGAAGGCGAGCCTTACTGGGACGGTGGTTACTCCGCCAACCCGGCGATTTTCCCGCTGTATTATCACTGCAATTGTGCCGATATTCTGATGGTGCTGTTGGCACCCATGCACCATGGCGATACCCCAAAAACAGCCTCCGCGATTAAAAACCGGGCCATGGATATTGCCTTTAATGCCGGATTTTTACGCGAAATGCGTATTCTGGCCCAGGCGCGCGCTTTTGCTCGGGAAAGCTGGCGGCCCTTTGGTCGACTGGAAAAAGCCCTCAACCGGCTGCGGTTCCATCTGATTGACCCCAATGGCGAAATGGATCAGTTACCCTCGACGTCCAGAGCGCTGCCCGACCAACGCGTATTACACCAATTACGGGATATGGGCAGACACCGTGCCGAGCTCTGGCTACAAGAGCATCAGGGCGCTATCGGCAAACGTTCCAGTGTCCGACTGGCAGAGCTGTTTTTATAGCGATTGCAAGGGGATAAGAGAGTTCTCAGCGGCCTGTTTATTGACCTGATCAGCATGATCTGATTACTGCGGCAGAATACCGTGACGAATACATTGAACTGTAACCCACCGTCTGGCACTCTGATCCGTTGATTGCCCACGCGCGCAAGAGCTACGCATGAAACGACCCACCAAAACGGAAATACGTCAGCAACTGAACGACGAAGTTGAACAGTATCTGCAAGAAGGCGGAGAAGTCAACGAGGTCGCCAGAGGCGCTACGGGTCTGCAAAACGGACGTTATGACGAACGCAGCATGGCGTTCGAAAAACCCAAGGAAGAACGCACCCCCGTGCCCGAGGTGCTACAAGCCATTGACCAGCGCCGTGATTCCCAACGCAAGCCCAAACGCCCTGCGGCAGCTGCCAGTCAGCCACGCCGTCGTCCGCGTAAAAAAATAATCTATGATGATTTTGGTGAGCCCTTGCGTATAGTCTGGGAATAACACCTGCCGTACCAGCCTGCCATGGATAGCCAGATGAACAACCTGCCAAACGATGAGTAACCATTCCCTGCTGCTGACCCTGGCGGCAACACTGCTGTTCTACAGTGCCTTCTCAAAACGTATTGATCAATCTGGCATCAGTGCCCCCATGCTGGTCACCCTGATGGGGATTCTGGTTGGGCCGCAAGTACTTGCCTGGGTACCCGCCGATATCCAAGCCAGCGAACTGACCCTGCTGGCTGAACTCACTCTGGCACTGATCCTGTTTACCGACGCCAGCCAGATCAAACGTTCACAACTGGTGTGCTACGAAATTTTACCTATTCGTCTGCTCGCCATTGGCTTGCCACTCACCATGCTGGCAGGCTGGGTACTGGCAGTACCGCTACTGGGCTTGGCCTGGCTGCCTGCGGCCTGGCTGGCCATCATGCTGTCTCCTACCGATGCGGCTCTGGCCCAGGCGATTTTTTCTGACAATCGTATCAGTTTGCCGCTGCGGCATACCATTACCGTTGAAAGTGGCCTGAACGACGGTCTGGCCTTGCCGGTGCTGTTATTTGTACTGGCCGTGATGAACGCTGGCGACTATGCCTTTCTCGACTCCATGCAATGGCCCGTATTTGTCACCCAGCAGTTTGTCGTCGGAGGCCTGACAGGGGTGGTGGTTGGCCGTTGGGGTGGCCGACTGGTGCAGTGGGCCTCGGACGCCCATCAAATGATGCCGTTGTTCCAACGCTTGTCGTCGTTATCGCTGGCCTTTCTGGCTTACTCCGGGGCTGAATCACTGGGGGGCAATGGCTTTATTGCTGCTTTTCTGGCGGGGCTGTTTCTGGAAGCGCACCGGGTCACCGTGATGACCCGTTTACGTGAATTTGGTGAGGCGGAAGGTGAAGTACTGAGCTTGCTGATGTTTTTCCTCTTCGGGCTGGTATTTGTCGCCGAAGCCTGGCCGTTGTTCAGCTGGCCCATGCTGGCTTATGCCCTGCTCAGCCTGACGCTGGTGCGGATGATTCCAGTCCTGATTTCCCTGACCGGCAGTGGCTTGCCATTTGGACAGAAGATTTTTCTCGCCTGGTTTGGCCCTCGAGGCATTGCCAGTATTCTGTATCTGATGCTGGCTATTCAGCAAATGGGGTACGCCGACCGTATCGCGTCTTACGATACCGTGTTTGGCACCGCAGTACTGACGGTATTATTGAGTATCTTTTTGCATGGTCTCTCGACCCATGTCTGGAAGCGCTGGCCGGGCTGACGCCTAACCACTTCAACCACGCGAACAGACTACGACAACCGGTTTTTGGCCTCGATCCACTGCGACATGTAGCGAGTACTTTTGAGCGTATGGTGCCGTAACATGGCACCGTAAAACCCGCTCAGCCGATGGTTTTCAAGGTTGCCGGCCAACTCGGACAGTCGTGCCAGCCAGCGCGGTGCATGATCTGCAAAGGCAAAACGGTCTGGTGCCAACCGAACCGCCGCAGCGGAACACGTATCCCACAGGCTGTCGTTCTGATACAGCTGCACGGCGGCATCAACAAAAACGGTCGCCGAATCTGCCACCAATATGCCCAGATCACGCTGATTGCCCATGGCAGAACCGTACATGCCTTCTGCCCCTACCGGAGTGGTGACAGCTGGGGTGGCGGTGATTGCTGCATCCAGCAATTTGCCCTTCAACCCGGCACCAAACCTTAACGGGGCCAGCATGACACGGGCAGAATCCACCACCTCAAGCGCATCGTCTGCCCAGCCGGGGACATAAAAACCCAGTTGTTCATTCTGCAAGCTGGTCGCTTTTTTAGGCGGATAAGCACCAAAAACGTGCAGCTCCGCCGTTGGCAGCTGCTGGCGAATGGCAGGCCAAAGGGCTTCTCTGAGCCAGCGTACGGCATCCCAGTTCGGCTCGTGGCGAAAATTACCGATACAGACAAAATGCTGGCGTTGAGACAGCGCCGTCAACGGCCGCTGCCATTGTGATGCCAGCAGCATAAAAGGCAGATAGATCAGCTGGGCTGCCGGTATCTGGAATTGTTGCTGCAACCAGTGCCATTCAAATTCCGAAATCACCAGCGTCAGGTCGCAACGTAAAACAGCCGCCACTTCCCGTATCGCCAATTCAGAATGAATATGCTTCAAGCCCGGTTCTACGCCTTCCTTGAGCGCCTGATGGCGAGCATGACGCAGGCTGTGGACGTCTTCCATATCCAGCACCCGCAGCGCATTCGGGCAGGTTTCTTCCACCCGCCAGCCAAATTGCTCTTCCATCATAAAACGGTCGAACATCACCAGATCCGGTTGTAGCCCGGCGATATAGTCGTTAAACGTCGAGCTGTTAAGCTGCAGTTTGACGGCTTCCACTCCGTGGTCAGCCAGTCCCACCGCATGAGGACTCCAGTCGGCTGGTGAACCAAACACCACCCGATAATCACCCGATTGCAGTGCGGCAATCAGCTGCAACATGCGACTACCCGCTGCGGACGATGCCGGCTCCGGCCAGACGTAGCCGATAATCAGAGCGGTTTTCATGCAGTGTTCCTATGGCGACCAAACGCGGCAGTATAGGCAGACAGTGGCCAGGCTGAAAGCTCACCTGCTACTGACGATAAGAGGAAGTCGCAGGTCAACCATCAGCCGCTGGCAAGTGATCCGCAACATCCGTGCTCAGATAATCCCGCAATTGTTGTTCGCCAGCAGAGCCAAATAACAATTCGCTGATGTGCGCCAATACCGGGGATTGTGCCAGCGCCGCCTTGCCACTGG
The DNA here is from genome assembly GCF_044962685.1 of Oceanobacter antarcticus. Classification (NCBI taxonomy): domain Bacteria; kingdom Pseudomonadati; phylum Pseudomonadota; class Gammaproteobacteria; order Oceanospirillales; family Oceanospirillaceae; genus Oceanobacter; species Oceanobacter antarcticus. Next base: position 31,151 of record NZ_JBBKTX010000014.1, on the reverse strand, counting down.
TCAGCTCCAGCATGGTACGACGACGTAAAAAATCCTCCAGCCGGGTGACCATCTCCAGCCGCGCCGCCAGCCGGACTTCGGCCTCGCGCAGGTCGTCACCCTCCAGCAACGGCCGTAACCATTCCGGGTGATCCGCAACATCAACCAGTAACTCGAAAGCATCGGTGCCATAACGCCGCCACCAACGCTGCAACAAGGTCTCCCGGCGATGCTCACACCAGTATTGATCCAGCCCTTGCTCCGTTGCCTGACGCCAGAAGCCTTCCCGGCGGCGCTCGTCCGGCTCACCAAACCAGCGATCGGATCTCGGCTGCAGCGGAATACCAAACGCGCTGACCTGGTCATATATTTCTTCGCCGACGTTGACACAATCGGTCAGCTTGCCACCAAAAATACTGAGGTAACGATGGTCGGCACTGGCATCAATCGCATGGCGGCGCGACAGGTTAAGCCAGTCGCCCTGCTCCTTTCCTGCTTCGCCTGTTGCTTCCTTGTTGTCTTGATTAACAGAGTCGGCTTGATTCTCTGCCGCCGCACTGGCCACCACCAACGGCCGCACACCACAGCGCTCGGAGATCACATCAGCAGCGGTCAGCGGCTTGTCCAGCTTCAGACGCTGATTGACATTATCCAGCACAAACTGGCGATCGGCGGCAGTCACCACCGACTCAGGCCGAGTGACACGGGTATCGGTCGTACCCAGACAGGTCTTGCTGCCCATCGGAATCACAAAAAACAGCCGGCCATCGTTGGCAAAAAATGCCAGCACACGTTCTTCTTCGATCAACCGGGGCACAATCAGGTGGATACCTTTTGAATACACATGATGATGGCCAGCCGATTGCTGGCTTAACTGGTTGTAGCCATCGACCCAGGGGCCGGTGGCATTCAGTAATACCTGGGAGCGAATCAGCTGCTGTTCGCCTGTTTGCTGGTCAACTACACGGGTATGCCATTCATTATCGACCTGCTGTGATCCTTCAGAGGCGACGTAGTTAGCCACCACCGCGCCCTGCCGTATCGCCGTACGGACAAAATCAAACGTCAGCCGGGCGTCGTTATCAACCAGCCAGGCATCTGAATATTCCAATCCGCCCTGGGCAACGGCGATGTCGATCAATGGCTGACGCTGTTGCAGCCGCCGTCGCGACAGGTACTCCGGCATCCGGGTTGCCCCGCGACCAAAACCCCAATACAGCAAAGCACCGATGTAAACCATCCAGGCGGGCTTGCGAAAACCTTTGGGTACCGTCGTCAGAAAGCGTATTTCGCGAATTCGACTGGGAAAACGCTGCATCAGCCGGTTACGACTGCGGCACAGTTCATTCACCAGCGCCACTTCACCACTTTCCAGATATTTGATGCCACCCCAGACCAGATTGGAACTGTTGGCACTGGTCGCGCTGCCAAAATCATCACGATCAATGAGGGCAACCCGAGCACCGTGACTGGACAGCGCCGCTGCCGACACCGCACCGTTAATGCCACCGCCGACAATCAGCACATCAAAGCACTCACCATCCAGTTGTTTCAGAGTATCTTGTCGCTGCGTCACACTGGTTTCCTTATTGACAAAATCGTAGTCATTCCAGCACCACACGCTGCACGGCTTTTTGCCATCCGGCCAGCAAAGTAGCACGCTGGGCCTCGCTCATGGCGGGTGTAAAGGTTGCCCGGCATTGCCACAGGCGGGTGAATTCCGAGGTATCACCGTAAAGCCCCACTGCTCGCCCGGCCAGATAGGCAGCTCCCAGTGCGGTGGTTTCCAGCAGTGCCGGACGCAGTACCTCGGTATTCAACACATCCGCAAGAAATTGCAGCATCCAGTTGTTGGACACCATGCCACCATCAACCCGCAAGGACGTTGGCCGCAGACCTTCCTGCGCCATCACTGCAAACAGATCGGCGGTCTGATAACAGACGGCTTCCAGCGCTGCCCTGGCCAGTTCCGCCTTGCCAGCACCACGGGTCAGGCCAACAATCGCGGCCCGAGCGTCGGCACGCCAGTAAGGTACACCCAGCCCCGTAAACGCAGGCACCAGGTAGACACCCTTGTTACTGTCCAGCCCGCTGGCTAACCGTTCCGTATCGGACGCCCGTTCGATAATGCCTAGCTCGTCCCGTAACCATTGCACCGTCGCACCGGCAACAAAGATCGCCCCTTCCAGGGCGTAGGTGCGCCGGCCATCCAGTTGCAAGGCAATCGTGGTGAGCAGTCCATGAGATGAAAACAGCGGTTTTTGACCGGTATTCAGCAGTACAAAACACCCGGTGCCATAGGTGCTTTTTACCTGTCCTGGTTCAAAACAGCACTGGCCGACGCTGGCCGCTTGCTGATCTCCGGCTACCCCGGTGATAGCAATATCCCGATCGCCGGTAAAGCGGGCCAGCGCAGTGCCAAAATGACCAGAGCAATCCTGTACTTGAGGCAGCATGGCAGATGGGATACGAAACAGGTCGAGCAGCTCGTTATCCCACTCACCACGATGAATATTAAACAGATTGGTACGGCTGGCGTTGGTCGCGTCGGTCACATGCCGTTGGCCACCGGTCAGTTTCCAGATCAGATAACTATCGACCGTGCCAAACAGCAGCTCACCACGTTCTGCCCGCAGGCGAGCACCGTCAACGTTATCGAGAATCCAGGCCACCTTGGTGGCAGAAAAATAAGGGTCAAGCCGTAGGCCTGAGCGGGCCTGTACATAATCATCCCCAACCTCTGACCGCAGTTGATCGCAGAGCCTGGCGGTGCGACGGTCTTGCCAGACAATGGCAGGATATACAGCAGCGCCGCTGTGTTTATCCCACACCAGCGTCGTCTCGCGCTGATTGGTAATGCCGATGGCAGAAACCTCACAGCCCTGCTCCCTCGCCTCTGCCAGGGCTTGCTGAACCACTGCGCAGGTGCTTTGCCAGAGATCATCCGGATTGTGCTCAACCCAGCCATCATCCGGATAATGCTGGGGGAACTCCTGCTGGGCCATGGCAACGGTTTGCAGCTGCGGGTCAAACACGATGGCTCGTGTACTGGTTGTTCCCTGATCGATGGCAAGAATGCCAAAACGGTTGCCCATGTCATTCTCCCGAAATACGTCACTGATTATGGCAGTGGCAATACACGCTCATTGCCCAAACAATACGCACGAATAGTTTGGGTAACGCTACGATCAATCGTAATGTTACCTGCCTTGATACTTTTCAATTCCCCACTAATTAGTGGCAATTTTTGTCATACTCATCGTTAACTTGCTGGTGAAAGGCCTTGCTCTCGATATCACTCAGAAACACTTTTTCACCCTGATCGTTGTAACGATACAACGCCTTTTTGTCTTCCAGATCTTTTTTCATACCACTCAGGACACCACAGGTACGCCTGGTCTGCTGTTCCACAATACGCTGGTGTTCACGCTCTGCTTCACGTTTTTTACGCTCTGCCGCGGCGCTTTCCAGGTAGGCTTTTTGTGCTTCATCACGATTAATAGCGGGGATCGTTGCCGCAGGGGACGAGCTGGTCGTTGCCGTGGAAAGATCCAACGATTCGGCATTCGCCGTAGTCGGCGGCATGCTGCCAAAATGCACCTTGCCGTTAGCGTCCAGCCATTTATATATCTGCGCGTCCGCACTCAGTGCCACCAGCATCATGCCTGCAACCAGATATTTCATCCCTGCCTCCCTGCTTCTTGTCTACATGCTCAAAAGGCCGTTTTAAAACAGGCCTGTTTGAAAAAGTTGTGTTCGCAGGAAAAGGCTACCACAAAGCAATTTCAAGATCCGAATCTAAGGCCGACAATTCCCGGATACAAAAACGCCTCCCGAAGGAGGCGACTTGACAATCCGGCGGTCACAGGTCAGAGGTGTTTGACCTGATCGATTTCATATTCCACGCTGCCACTGGGAATCTTGACGACCACGGTGTCGCCCTCTTCCTTGCCAATCAGGGCACGAGCAATCGGCGATGAAACAGAAATACGATTGGCTTTGATATCCGCTTCATCATCACCGACGATTTTGTATTCCACTTCTTCATCAGTATCGACATTGATAATGGTCACCGTCACACCGAACAGCACCTTGCCAGTCCGCGGAATGGTCTTGATGTCGATCACCTGGCAATTGGAGAGCTTGCCTTCAATCTCCTGGATACGACCTTCAATAAAACCCTGCTGCTCGCGGGCGGCGTGATACTCGGCGTTCTCCTTGAGATCACCGTGCTCGCGCGCGTCCGCAATTGCCTGGATAACAGTCGGACGTTCGACACTTTTCAGGCGCTGCAACTCGTCGCGCAATGCCTTTTCCCCTTCGAGGGTCATAGGAAACTTCTGCATTTGCATTGACTCCTGATAGCTTGGTTTATTGGCCGATACTGGCATGCAGATCTTGCAGACGATGAACGTCTTTCAGACCTTCGGAACGCAGCGCTTCAACAATGGCCTCTGCACCCGCCAATGTGGTGGTGTAATACACCTTGTGTTGCAAGGCGCTGCGACGAATGTCTGCCGAGTCTGCGATAGCCTGGGCACCGTCGGTAGTATTGACGATCAGATCAATACCATCGTTTTTAATTGTGTCCACGATATGTGGACGGCCCTGAGTTACCTTGTTGATGCGGCTGGACTGCACCCCGGCATCCTCCAGGACACGACGGGTGCCATCGGTACACACCAGTTCAAAACCACATTCCACCAGCCCTCTGGCAACCGCCACCAGACCGGACTTGTCGGCTTCGCGGACAGACAGGAAAGCGGTACCACCGACGGGTAAATCGGCACCGGCCCCCAACTGAGCCTTGAAAAAGGCTTCGCCGAAGGTTTTTCCAGCACCCATGACTTCCCCGGTAGACTTCATTTCCGGGCCAAGAATCGGGTCAACACCCTGGAACTTGTTAAATGGAAATACCGCTTCTTTCACAGAGAAATACAACGGAATGATTTCCTTGGTAAAGCCCAGATCCGCCAGTGAACGGCCCATCATCACTTTGGCCGCCACAGCGGCCAGGGAAACGCCGATACACTTGGATACAAATGGCACAGTACGGGATGCGCGAGGGTTTACCTCAATCACGTAGATTTCACCGTCCTGATAAGCCAGCTGGGTATTCATCAGACCAACAACACCCAACTCCAGCGCCATCGCTTTCACTTGCTCACGCATCAGATCCTGAACATCCGCTGGCAGGCTGTAAGGTGGCAATGAACAGGCCGAGTCACCCGAGTGAATACCGGCTTGCTCAATATGCTGCATGATGGCACCAATCACGACTTCTTCGCCGTCACAAACGGCGTCAATGTCCACTTCGATCGCGCGATCCAGGAAGTAGTCGAGCAGCACCGGCGAATCATTGGAAACCCGTACTGCTTCGTTCATGTAGCGACGCAAGGACTTCTCGTTACTGACAATCTCCATCGCCCGACCGCCCAGAACATAGGACGGGCGAACCACCAGCGGATAACCGATGTCGGCAGCGCGAGCCACTGCTTCTTCGGCAGAGGTTACGGTGGCGTTCACTGGTTGCTTGAGACCCAAACGCTGGATCATTTGTTGGAAACGCTCGCGATCTTCGGCACGGTCAATCGATTCAGGCGACGTACCAATCACGGGTACACCACAAGCTTCCAGTTCGTTGGCCAGCTTCAGTGGTGTCTGACCACCGTACTGTACAATGACGCCCTTGGGTTTTTCTTTCTCGACGATTTCCAGCACGTCTTCCAGCGTCACCGGTTCAAAGTACAGGCGGTCGGAGGTGTCGTAATCGGTCGAAACCGTTTCCGGGTTACAGTTGACCATGATGGCCTCGTACCCTTCTTCCTTCGCCGCCAACGCTGCGTGCACGCAGCAATAGTCAAACTCGATACCCTGACCAATGCGGTTCGGGCCACCACCGAGCACAATAATCTTGTCGCGGTCGGTCGGGTTCGATTCGCACTCTTCCTCGTAGGTCGAGTACATGTAGGCAGTATCGGTCGAGAATTCAGCGGCGCAGGTATCAACACGCTTGTAGACCGGGCGGATATTCAGCTTCTGACGATGCTTGCGAAACGCTTTTTCGGAAATTCCCAACAAAGTCGCCAGACGCTGATCGGAAAAACCCTTGCGTTTCAGTCGCAAGACCGCGCTGGCATCCAGTACCGTCAGGCTGCTGGCCGAAACACTGGCTTCTTCTTTGATCAAATCTTCGATCTGTACCAGGAACCAGGGGTCAATGCCTGAATACTGGTAAATTTCATCCACCGTCAGGCCCATGCGGAAGGCATCCCCGACGTACCAGATACGCTCGGCACCCGGCGTCACCAGTTCAGAGACAACCTTGTCCCGCGCGCCTTCGTCGGCCAGGTTGACTTTCGGATCAAATCCGGAGGAGCCAACTTCAAGACCACGCAGGGCTTTTTGCAGCGACTCCTGTTGAGTACGGCCAATGGCCATCACCTCACCCACGGATTTCATCTGGGTCGTCAGGCGGCCATCAGCCTGGGGGAATTTTTCGAAGGTAAAACGAGGGATCTTGGTTACAACATAGTCGATCGATGGCTCAAACGATGCCGGTGTTGCACCACCGGTAATATCGTTTTGCAGCTCATCCAGAGTGTATCCAATCGCCAATTTGGCAGCCACCTTGGCGATCGGAAAGCCGGTTGCCTTGGACGCCAGTGCCGAAGAACGCGACACCCGCGGGTTCATCTCGATCACGACCATGCGGCCGGTTTTTGGATCGACACCGAACTGGACGTTGGAACCACCGGTTTCCACCCCGATCTCGCGCAGTACCGCCAGCGAGGCGTCGCGCATGATCTGGTATTCCTTGTCGGTCAGGGTTTGTGCCGGGGCAACGGTAATGGAATCACCGGTATGAACGCCCATGGCATCAAAGTTTTCGATGGCACAAACGATGATGCAGTTGTCGTTCTTGTCGCGCACCACTTCCATCTCGTACTCTTTCCAGCCAATCAGCGACTCGTCGATCAGCAACTCGCTGGTTGGTGACAAATCCAGACCACGAGTACAGATTTCTTCAAACTCTTCCTTGTTGTAGGCGATACCGCCACCGGTGCCACCCATGGTAAAAGAAGGGCGAATAATGCAGGGAAAACCCAGCGTTTTTTGCACTTCACGCGCTTCTTCCAGAGTATGGGCAATCCCGGCACGAGGGCACGCCAGACCAATTTTTTTCATCGCCTGGTCAAAGCGATCACGGTCTTCTGCCTTGTCGATGGTATCGGCATTGGCGCCGATCATTTCCACACCGAATTGTTCCAGTACGCCAGCCTTTTCCAGGCCCAGGGCGCAGTTCAGTGCCGTCTGACCACCCATGGTAGGCAACAGTGCGTCGGGGCGTTCTTTCTCAATAATTTTGGCAACAGCTTCAACGGTAATCGGCTCGATATAGGTCGCATCCGCCATCGATGGATCGGTCATGATAGTGGCGGGGTTGGAGTTGACCAGAATGACGCGATAGCCTTCCTCACGCAGGGCTTTACAGGCCTGGGCACCGGAGTAGTCAAATTCACACGCCTGGCCGATAACAATGGGGCCAGCGCCAATGATCAGAATGCTGTTGATGTCAGTACGTTTTGGCATTACTCAGTCAGTCCTGTAGTTATCCGTTGGCCTTGGCTTTGGCTTTGGCGGTTTCAATCAGATCAATAAAGTGGTCGAACAGCGGTGCTACGTCACGAGGGCCAGGGCTGGCTTCAGGGTGTCCCTGAAAGCTGAAGGCTGGCTTGTCAGTACGGGCGATACCTTGCAGCGTACCGTCGAACAGTGACTTGTGGGTTGCCTTGAGGTTGTTTGGCAACGAGCTTTCATCGACCGCAAAGCCATGGTTCTGACTGGTGATCATTACCTTGCCAGTGGCCAGATCCTGTACCGGGTGGTTGGCTCCGTGATGGCCGAGATTCATCTTCAACGTTGTCGCACCCGAAGCCAGTGCCAGTAACTGGTGACCCAGACAAATGCCGAATACCGGAATTTCGGTCTCCAGAATTTGCCGGATGGCGTCAATTGCATAGGTGCAGGGTTCCGGGTCGCCGGGGCCATTCGACAGAAAAATGCCATCTGGATTCATCGCCAGCACCTCGGTAGCCGATGTTTGCGCCGGAACAACGGTCAGTTCACAGCCTCGTTCAGCCAGCAGGCGCAGAATGTTGTACTTGACACCAAAATCGTAGGCGACAACTTTGAATCGGGTCTCGGTCTGTTCGCCATAGCCCTTGCCCAGTGCCCAGTCGGTCTGGGTCCAGCGGTAAGGTGCGTTAACTGTAACTTCCTTGGCCAGATCCATGCCTTTCAGGCCAGGAAAAGCGGCGGCTTCTGCCAGTGCCTGTTGTTGACTTGCATCACTCCAGGCATCGTCTGCGGCAAGCAGACAACCATTAAGGGAACCCTTTTCACGCAGAATACGGGTCAGGCGGCGGGTATCGATATCCGCCAGCCCAACCACATTATTGGCTCGCAGGTATTCATCAAGCGCCTGCTCGCTACGAAAGTTGGACGCCGTTAATGGCAAGTCACGAATAATCAGCCCTTTGGCGGCGATGCCAGCGGACTCAACGTCTTCGCTGTTGGTACCGTAGCTGCCAATGTGTGGGTAAGTAAGTGTAACGATTTGATTGGTGTAGGACGGGTCAGTCAGGATTTCCTGATAACCGGTCATGGACGTGTTGAAAACAACCTCTCCAACAGACGTTCCCAAAGCACCGATACTGGTGCCTTTAAACAAGCTGCCGTCTTCAAGAGCTAGAATGGCTGGCGTAGACAAAACGGTATCCCCGAGCAAAGAAAAACAGGCGAAGCGAGGTACTAGGCGGGTACCCCATGCGTAAAAAAGCGGAATGCTGATCCGCTCATCGGCATTCCGCTAATTTCAGAAATTATGTAATGGTCGGTCACTTCTGCTTGAGAAGCTCCGAGCTTTGATTAACCGCGAATTATACGCAAAAAGAGATTTTTTGTCCACGGTGTCGAAGGCAAGACGGGAACAGGTTACGTTTTAAATCCCGGGAATTTGAACTGCGTACTCTTGTGTGACATATCAGTTACACATCGTTACATACAATTTTAAACGGTATTTTACTTCCCACAAGTAGGGGTAATTCTTTACATAGTAACCATGGATGAGCCAGCTGCTGATTAGTTTATCGATTTTTCACCGAATACTGGTCGATGTCGAACACGTATCAACGCTCTGGATTCAGGCATACAAAATATAAAATACACACATGAGGGATTTTCATGCCTGTTGCTGTTGATGGACGCCGCCGCTTGGCCCCCGAGGAACGCAAGCGGCTGCTATTGCTGTACGCTGTTGAGGTCTTTTCTCGCCGTGGTATTGGGCGTGGAGGACATACCGACATCGCCGAAATTGGCGGGGTATCGGTAGCAACTGTATTCAATTATTTCAAGACCCGTGATGCACTGGTTACCGATGTGCTGGGTGAAATCGCCCGTTTTATGCACGAGATGGCAGAAACCGCTTTTTCTGAAGCACCCACTCCACTGGCCCGGGTTCGTAACTACTTCCAGCGTTTTTTGCAAGCGTGCGAAGAGCAGCCGGATTACATCAAGGTCTGGCTCGAATGGAGTGCCTCACCACGCGAAGAAGTCTGGCCACAATATCTGTCGCTACAAGCAGAACTACTGGAACGATTGACGATCCAGATTGAAGACGCCATCAATCTCGATGAACTCGACCAGGGATTATCAGCTAATGAACGCGCACGCTGGGTACTGGGCAATAGTCAAATGTTGACCGGAATGATGTTTGACCCGATGGGCAAACCGGATGATATGAATGCTCTTGTCAATCGCGCTATCGATCATCTGTTGTTGGTGAAACAGCCGCCATCAGGCGAACGCAAGTCCAGCAGAATCGACCAGAACTGACAGATCACCGAAAGCGTTTTTGAGGTTAAAATACAAGGTCAAAAATGACCAAAGAAATGGCATTTACAGGTGATAAATAGCATTTCTCGGTCATTTTTAACGTAGTAATCGTCACGCAAGCAGGTCATCAAGCGCTTGTTACCAGGGCCGAGTCAGAAGCCCAACACGTCCTGCATATCATACAGTCCGGCCTTCTGGTCGGTTATCCACAAGGCCGAACGTACGGCACCACGAGCAAACGTCATGCGACTCTGGGCTTTATGGGTCACTTCGACTCGTTCACCATCGCTGGCAAACATCACGGTGTGATCGCCGACAACATCACCACCACGAATGGTCTCAAAGCCAATTTGTTGGTGCGGCCGAGCTCCGGTCTGACCTTCACGACCATAACAAGCGACTTCATTCAGATCCCATCCCATGGTTTCTGCAACCACTTCACCCATACGCAAGGCTGTACCAGAAGGGGCATCCACCTTGTGGCGATGATGCATCTCGATGATTTCGATATCACTGTCTTCACCCATCACTCTGGCGGCCATACGCAGCAAATTCAGGCACAGATTCACGCCCACAGAATAATTCGGCGCGAAGACGACACCCGTCTGTGTGGCACAGTCTGCCAGGCTGATTTTTTCATCATCACTGAAACCGGTCGTGCCAATCACGATACATTTGCCATGCTGCTGGCAGAATGACAGGTTGGCCAGCGTTACTGCCGGTGTTGTAAAATCAATCAGTACATCAAACTGGTCAGCCACCTCGCTCAAACTGGCAACAGCCCTGATACCCAAGTCTTTCCCCAAACCGGCAATTGCACCGGCATCAAGACCCAGCATCGGGTCATCATGACGCACAATCGCAGCGCCGACTTCGGCCCCCTCGGCGGCATCAACTGCCTGAATCAGCACCCTTCCCATACGTCCGGCGGCACCGGTAATGGCAATTCGTGTCATTGTTGGATTCCTGATAAAACAAAGCCCGGGTTGGCACAATATCCAACCGCGGGCTGTTATTTGAATGTCGGTTTTCAACTGCGCTCAGCGCGGTCTCAAACGTCTTCGAAGAACTTTTTTACACCTTCAAACCAGCTCTTTTTTTGCGGTGCGTGTTTTTCGCCCGTTAATGATTCTTGAAACTTCATCAACAAAGCTTTTTGCTCATCGTTCAGGCTCACCGGAGTTTCAACCTGTACCCGACAGAGCAGATCACCCGCGCCACCGCCACGAACCGGCGCTACGCCTTTACCTTTCAGGCGAAACAGCTTGCCACTCTGGGTTTCTGCCGGAATTTTAAGACGTACCCGACCATCCAGTGTTGGTACTTCCAGATCACCACCCAGTGCCGCATCAACAATACTGATGGGAACATCACAATACAGGTTACGCCCGTCGCGATGAAACAGCGCATGCTCACGCACACTGACCTGAACATACAAGTCACCAGCAGGACCACCCATAGCACCCGCCTCGCCTTCACCAGACAAACGAATACGATCACCAGTATCCACACCCGGCGGAATTTTAACCGACAGGGTTTTGGTTTCTTCTTTTACGCCACGACCGTGACAACTGTTACACGGATCCTCAATGATCGTGCCCTGGCCACGACAAGTAGGACAGGTTTGTTGCACAGAAAAGAATCCCTGTTGCATACGAACCTGGCCAACGCCATTACAGGTTGAACATTGCTTCGGGCTGGTACCTGGTTTGGCACCACTGCCATGACAGGTTTCACAGCTGACCAGCGTCGGAATCCGTACTTTCTTTTCGACACCACGAACGGCTTCTTCTAACGACAGTTCCAGCGTATAACGCAGATCAGAACCGCGCTGGGAACCGCCACGGCCGCCACCAGCACCGCCAAATATGTCACCAAAAACATCGCCAAAAATATCGCTGAAACCAGCGCCATTGGCTCCACCACCGTAGCCACCACCCGCATTGGAATCCACACCGGCATGGCCGTACTGATCGTACGCCGCACGTTTCTGGCTGTCATTCAGGATTTCGTAGGCTTCCGTCGCCTCCTTGAACTTGGCTTCGGCATCCTTGTCATCCGGGTTACGATCCGGGTGATACTTCATGGCCAGCTTGCGATAGGCCTTTTTAAGTTCCTTGCCATCAACGTCTTTGGAAACGCCAAGGATCTCGTAATAATCTCGTTTGGACATTGTCTTTCTTGCCTCAGATGGGAGCTATTGATCCAGCCATGTGAGACGCAAGACGGGAGTCAGCCTACCAGAGGTAAGCTGACTCCCGTCTCCCATCTGTCGTCTTACTTGTCTTTTACTTCTTCAAACTCTGCGTCGACAACATCGTCATCCGCAGAAGAAGAATCCGCATCCGCACCGGCTGGCTGAGCCTGCTCGGCATACAGTTTTTGTGCCAGCTTGCCAGAGGCTTCTGTCAGTGCGTTGGTTTTGGCTTCAATTTCAGCCTTGTCATCGCCCTTGAGTGCCACTTCAAGATCAGCAATTGCTTTTTCAATCGCTTCCTTCTCTTCTGCACTCGCCTTGTCACCCGCTTCTTCCAGCGTCTTTTTAGTCGCGTGGATCATGCCATCGGCAGTATTCCGAGCCTGAATCAGTTCTTCAAAATGCTTGTCTGCTTCAGCATTGGCTTCAGCATCTGCAACCATTTGCTCGATCTCAGCATCACTCAGACCAGAAGAGGCCTTGATGATGATGGACTGTTCTTTACCGGTTGCCTTGTCTTTCGCGCTGACATTCAGAATACCGTTAGCGTCGATATCAAAGGTTACTTCAATCTGTGGCATACCACGAGGTGCTGGCGGAATGTCCGCAAGGTCAAACCGACCCAGTGACTTGTTCTGCGTCGCTTGCTTGCGCTCGCCCTGTACCACGTGAATGGTGACCGCCGTCTGGTTGTCATCAGCGGTTGAGAACACTTGCGATTTTTTGGTCGGAATGGTGGTGTTCTTGTCAATCACTGGCGTCGCAACACCACCCATGGTTTCGATCCCCAGGGTCAGCGGGGTAACATCCAGCAGCAGCACGTCTTTTACATCACCAGACAGCACGGCACCCTGAATCGCTGCGCCAACCGCTACCGCTTCATCAGGATTCACGTCTTTACGTGGTTCCTTACCGAAGAAATCGGCAACACTCTTCTGTACCAGTGGCATACGAGTCTGACCGCCCACCAGGATCACTTCATCAATCTCGGAGGTAGACAGACCAGAGTCTTTCAGCGCCATTTTACAAGGTTCCAGGGAGCGCTTGACCAGCTCTTCCACCAGGCTTTCCAACTTGGCACGGGTAACCTTGACGTTAAGGTGCTTGGGACCACTTGCATCCGCCGTAATATAAGGCAGGTTCACATCCGTCTGCTGGCTGCTGGACAATTCAACCTTGGCTTTTTCAGCACCTTCTTTCAGACGCTGCAGTGCCAGTGGGTCATTGTGCAGATCGATACCGCTGTCTTTCTTGAACTCGGCTGCCAGATATTCAATCAGGCGCATGTCGAAATCTTCACCACCGAGGAAGGTGTCACCATTAGTGGCCAAAACTTCAAACTGCTTTTCACCATCAACGTCAGCGACTTCAATAATGGAGATATCGAACGTACCACCACCCAGGTCGTAAACCGCGATGGTACGATCACCACTTTCTTTATCGATTCCGTAAGCCAATGCCGCAGCGGTTGGCTCGTTGATGATACGTTTGACTTCCAGACCAGCAATTTTGCCGGCATCTTTGGTCGCCTGACGCTGGGAATCGTTAAAGTAAGCCGGTACGGTAATAACGGCTTCAGTCACGCTTTCGCCGAGGTAATCCTCTGCGGTTTTCTTCATTTTCTTGAGGATTTCAGCAGAAACCTGTGGCGGTGCAAACTGTTCGCCACGCACTTCTACCCAAGCATCACCATTGCTGGCTTCAACGATCTTGTACGGCACCATTTTGATGTCTTTCTGAACCACATCATCCTTGAAACGACGGCCGATCAAACGCTTGACCGCGAACAGGGTGTTGTGCGGGTTGGTGACCGCCTGACGTTTGGCTGACTGGCCAACCAGCACTTCGTCGTCGGCATAAGCGACGACGGAAGGCGTGGTACGATCACCTTCAGCGTTTTCAATCACTCTGGTCTTGCCACCATCCAGGATCGCCACACAGGAGTTGGTGGTTCCCAGGTCAATACCAATAATCTTACCCATGATAAATCTCTCCAAAACTCGAGCAGTGATCACTGCTTGCTTGTCTTTAAACCAATTGCAACGAAGACCGTTGCCATGTATTTGCCTATGACCTGTATATGTGTCCGAAGCTGGCGCTTTCAAGGCATGGCGTTAATTTTTTGCAGTCAATGCAATCAGGCATTTTCATCAATAGCAGGAGCAGCCTTGCTGACCACAACCATCGCCGGACGCAGTAAACGACCGTTCAATACGTAACCCTTCTGCATCACCGCGAGCACAGAATTGGGTTCGGCGTCGGCACTTTCGATCATCGTCATGGCTTGATGGTGCTCGGGATTAAACGGATGCCCAACCGGATCCACCACATCAACATTAAACTTGGCCAGTGCCGACAAAAACCCGCTCAGGGTCATCTCGATACCTTCACGAATAGCCTTGGTGGCTTCTTCCTCTGGTGCTGCTGCCAGACCTCGTTCGAGGTTATCCACAACGGCAACCATTTCATTGGCAAATTTTTCCAACCCAAACTTATGAGCTTTTTCTACATCCAGCTCCGCACGACGACGCACGTTTTGCATCTCTGCCTGAATGCGCAATACCTGCTCTTTCAGATCAGCGATTTCTTGCTGGGCAGCTGCCAACTGCATTTCTGTATCGGCAATGCCAGCAGCGGCAGGTTCTGCACTCGCTTCGGTTTCGATCGCTACTTCAGGCTGAAGATCTTCGTTTTGCAGGGCTTCGTCCTGAATCTTTTGCTCGTCTGACATGAAATATTCCTCTCGTCGAAAAATGGCGCTCGCAGCTATATGGGGTTCCGCTCGTCGGATTCAAGGGCATAACTTGCAGAGAATTCAAACTGTCACTTGACAGTAATTACTACTGTATATAAAAACACTGGTTATACGTTCAGATAAAGGAGTTATTCCATGCTCACCCATCTGTCTATTCACCAGTTTGCACTGGTCGATCACCTCGAACTGGAATTCCAGCGAGGCATGGCAGTCATCACTGGTGAAACCGGTGCAGGCAAGTCAATTCTACTGGATGCGCTCGGCCTTGCACTGGGCCAACGGGCCGATGCAGGCATGGTCAGACATGGAGCTGAACGAGCGGAAATCTGCGCCAGCTTCTGCCCCACACCCAATGCCCGCAACTGGCTGACTTGCCGGGATATACCTGACGAGGAAGATCTCATATTGCTGCGCCGGGTGGTCTCTGCTGAGGGTCGTTCCCGTGGCTATATCAATGGCCGCCCGGCTTCCGCCAATGATTTACGCGAATTGTCGCAGCACCTGATTGAAGTTCACTCCCAGCATGCGCACCAGCGCTTACTGGAAAAAGACGCTCCGCGCCAGATTCTCGACGCCTTCGGCAATCTAAAACCCCTGGCGACAACCGTGGCTGACTATTTCCAGCAATGGCAGCAACTGCATAAACGACTGCGCCAATTGCAGGAAGAAAGCAGTGAAATCCAAGCCCAGCGACAACTGCTCAGCTATCAGGTTGAAGAGCTGCGAGAACTGGCCATCGGCGCGACCGAACTGGCCGACCTTGAGCTGGAACACAAACGCCTGGCCAATGCTGAATCGATGTTATTAGGCGGACAACAAGCACTGGCAGCCAGTACCGGAGATGACAGCGATGGTCAGGGTGCGGCTCAAATGGCCTGGATCGCCTATCAGCAACTGGCGCGTATTGACGATCAGCACAGCAGTCTGGTTGAAGCACGCGATCTGATGCAGCAGGCCCAAATACTACTGGAAGAAGCGGGCAACTCCTTACGCCACTATCTGGATCAGGTTGATATTAACCCTCACCGCCTGCAGCAAGTTGAACAGCGTCTCAGCGATATTTTCAGCATGGCACGCAAACACCAGATTCAACCCATCCACCTGTACGATCACTGGCAGCAGCAGGAAGCCACTCTCGCGGAATTAAGCCTGTCAGACGAAGATCTCGCGGAATTGCAAGCACGAGTAATTACCTTTGAAAACCGCTACATCACCGAAGCGCAAACGCTCAGCAAGGCCCGAATCAACGCAGCAACCAGGCTGGATGCTGATGTATGTAGCCAATTTGATGCAATGGCGTTGGGACGGACACATTTCGAAACCCGTATAGAACCCTTGTCAGCTGCAGAATCCGGCAAACAGGGTCTCGACCAGATCCAGTTTATGGTGCAGACCAACCCAGGCATGCCAGCGGGGCCACTGGCAAAGGTGGCATCAGGGGGGGAACTGTCACGTATCAGCCTGGCTATCCAAGTGGTTACTGCCGCAACCAGTGATATATCTTGTATGATTTTTGACGAAGTGGACGTCGGCATCGGTGGCGGCACGGCAGAACGGGTTGGCCGCCTGATGCGATCCCTGGGTGAACGAGGACAAGTTATGTGTGTCACTCACCAACCTCAGGTGGCAGCGCAAGCCCATCAACACTTTCTGGTCAGCAAGATTTCCGGTGATGAGTATACCCATACCCGGATTCAGGAGCTCGGAGATACTCAACGTACTCGGGAAGTTGCGCGAATGCTGGGAGGCGTCGACATTACCCTCAGCACCATGAATCATGCCGAAGAAATGCTGGCACTGGTTAAGCAGACAGCCATATAAGGAACCGCACCAGCGCTTCAAGCTGATACTGGCTGGCTTCAATGCGGGAATGCCAGGGACGACGCAGGATGGTCGTCCGCAGCTATGGGGGAAATTGCAAAACCGACAGGGATACCATCCCTCCAAGCGTTACATCAGTATGGTGCGCATCAAACCTGCAGCAACCAGTGGCCGCAACTGGATCATGGATGCAAAAAACAGTTATCTGTTCACCGTGTTCCCGCCAAGCCCGGGAGCCTCGTCGAGAACCTGGCCATTACTTCTTTTTGCGGATATAGAGCACCAGGCTGTGATCAACCAGATCATAACCATGCTGCGCCGCAATTTCATGCTGTAACCGCTCAATTTCCTCATTGGTAAATTCAATCACGGTGCCGGAGTCGACATCCACCATATGATCATGGTGGTCGCCCTTATCCAGCTCAAACACCGAATGACCACCATCAAAGTTATGACGAGTCACCAGTCCAGCACTCTCAAACTGGGTCAGCACCCGATATACAGTTGCCAGCCCAACGTCTTCACCTGCCTCAATCAATGATTTATAGACATCCTCAGCACTCAGGTGAGCCTCTGGGTTACTTTCCAGAATACTCAGAATTTTAATTCTTGGCAGAGTGACTTTCAGACCTGCTTTACGCAACTCCATATTTTGATCGGACATTGCAACCCTCGAATATTTCACAGCGACTTGGTTCATCAGGTATCATCGTCCGCTAATGCAAAAACGCAAACCACCGGACGAGACAACAGCTGAATGATGCGAGCGACAATTCTGACTTTTTTACTTGGTTTTGCAACCCTTTCCGGCTGCGTTTTCCCTGGTGTGCACAAGCTGAACATTCAGCAGGGCAATATCGTCACCCAGGATATGCTAAATCAGCTACATACAGGCATGACAGAACATCAGGTCGAGTTCGTGATGGGAACGCCTGTGCTGAAAAATCCGTTTGAAAGCCAACGCTGGGATTACGTGTACACGTTGGAAGAACGCGACAAAATCACCAAACAATACCGCATACAGGTGTTTTTTGATGATCAGGGCAACTACCTGAACTACACAGGCACCCTGCCAGAGGCAGAATTTTCAGAGCAAAGCCAACTGGACTCGTTGCCGCAGGAAGAACCTGCAATCAACACCATCCCGTTGGAGTAGCTCGACGAAGGTACAACATCGACCCGAGCACAGCGGGCCGGAGCAGTTATTTTTGTGTTTTGGCAGCCCGATTGGCCCGCGCCTGTTTCGGATCGATGATCAACGGTCGATAAATTTCGATACGGTCACCCTCCTGTACAGGGTCTGACAGATTTCTTACTGTCTTGCCAAAAATGCCCATTTTGGCAGATTCCAGCTCCAGCTGCGGAAATTCACGGGTAATACCAGACAACCGTGCAGCCTCCAGCACACTGGTTCCAGACTGCACAGCAACTGCCAGAATGCGCTGTTTTTCAGGCAACGCGTACGCCACTTCCACTGCGATTGTTTCAGCCATAAACTACCTGAGCCCGTTTTACGAACGAATCGACCATCATATTGGCCACCTGTTTGAACACGGCCCCTAACGCCACTCCGGTCAGCTTGTTGGCAACTTCAAATTCCATATCCAAAGACACTTTACACGCCTCCTCGGACAGCTTCTGAAAGTGCCAAATACCATGAAAACGGGTAAAAGGGCCATCCAGCAGCTCCATTTCCATGCGTTCCGGTTTTACCAGACGATTATGGGTACTGAAACTCTGATTGATTCCGGCTTTGGCAATAGTCAGGCGAGCCTTGATGTAATCCTCACCCTCGTCAATCACCTCGGTCTGACGACAGCCATCCAGAAACTCGGGATAACGACGGACATCATTCACCAGGTCGAACATTTGCTCTGCACTGAACATCACCAGCGCACTGCGCGTAATGGTGGTCATGATACCTCTTGAAACGAATTAACAGGACGGCTGGCCCAACGACCACCACGCAGAGACTACGGTAGCAAGCCATTGATAAAAATCAGCCCGACAGCAACCGGCGACACGTAGCGCAACATAAACATCCACAAACCAAACAGGACGGGAGATTGTATGCGTGCCTCGGTACCAATCGCTTCGCGACTCATAAACCAGCCAACAAAAACGGCGATGAGGATACCACCGAGCGGCAGCAAAATGTTAGAGGTGAGAAAATCCAGCGTGCCAAAGAAGGTTTTGCCAAACAGGGTAACCTCAGACCATTCATTAAAAGAAAGTACCGTACCGAGCCCCAACAGCCAGGACAAACCACACACCACCAGCGTCCCCTTGAAACGGGAAATCCCCTTTTCCACCGACCAGGCAACCGCTGGCTCAGCAATGGAAATAGCCGAACTCCAGGCCGCAACCGCCACCAGCACAAAAAATACCGTACCAATCAGGTCCCCGGCAGGTAACGCAGCAAACGCAACCGGCAACGTCTGAAACATCAAGCCCGGCCCGGCACCAGGTTCAAGACCGTTCGAAAACACCACGGAAAACACCACCACACCGGCAACCAGAGCCACCAGGGTATCGAGGAACCCAACCGCCAGTACCGTCCTCCCCAGTGATGCCTGCTTCGGCATATAGGCACCATAGGCCATGATCGCCCCCATCCCCAGGCTCAGGGTAAAAAACGAATGGCCCAATGCCACCACCACACTGGTAGTACTTAACTTGCTGAAATCCAGGGTAAACAGAAAAGCTATTGCCGCCCCAAAACCCGGTGTTGTTAAAGCGTAGCCAAACAGCAGTATCAGCATCATGAACAACAGCGGCATCATCAATCGCACACCGTTTTCCAGCCCCTTGTGTACCCCGCGAGAAATCACAATCCCCGTCAGAATCATGAACAGGGTATGCAGTAACAGCAACAGTCCGGGGCTACCCAGCATGCCGCCAAATTCATTACCTGCCAGCTCAGCATCCGCACCGTCAAAGATACCGCTTGCCATTTTCACCACGTAGGCCAACGTCCAACCCGCAATCACGCTGTAAAACGACAGAATAAAAAAACCGGAAACCGCTCCCATCCAACCAATACTGCGAAAAAAACGCGGGGCATTTTGCTCATCAGTCATCTGCCGCATGGTATTGATAGGGCTCATCCGTCCTTTACGCCCCAGTAGTACCTCCGCCATCATCACCGGAATACCGGCGGCAAGAATACACACCAGGTACACCAGAACAAACGCTCCACCGCCATTTTCCCCCGTGATATAGGGAAACTTCCAGATGTTACCGAGACCAACTGCTGAGCCAGTAGCCGCCAGAATAAACGTCCAGCGGTTGCTCCAAACGCCATGCATACCGGTTTTATCTGAATTCATGTTATTCTTCTCTGCTTGATCCGTGGCTGTATTGTTAAAGATTTATTCGCCTGCCTCAAGTTGCAGAACCGCAAGAGCCAGGCCCTTTCGCCACAGTGTCCGACCGGACAAGCCCCACACCGCCCAGAGACATCCTTGTTGACAGTATGAGTACCAAAAAAAAGCCAAAAGCCTCCAGCCCAACCATCGCCCTGAACAAACGGGCTCGCCACGACTACTTTCTTGAAGACAAACAGGAAGCAGGCCTTGTGCTTAGTGGCTGGGAAATAAAAGCACTACGGGAAGGCAAGTGCCAACTGCTGGATTCATACGTCACCTTTCATAAAGGCGAAGTGTGGCTCACCGGTGCCCTGATCACCCCTTTGCATCAGGCATCCACCCATGTCGTTGCGGAACCCCGGCGCGAACGCAAACTGCTGCTCCACGCTCGAGAAATCGAAAGACTGGAGCAAAAAGTGCTGGCCAAAGGTTACACCTGCGTATGCACCGCCCTCTACTGGAAAGGCCATCGGGTCAAGGCAGAAATTGCCCTGGCCAAAGGCAAACAATCCCACGACAAGCGCGCCACCAGCAAAGACCGAGACTGGGCCAAACAAAAAGAACGCATCATGAAACACTCGGTGCGCTAACCGTTAAAAATCCGGACTTGGCAAATCGACCCATAGGACGTATAGTCCCGCTCTTGCTGCGCGGAACACCGCGCCGTAAAAAAACAGTCTGAAGAGGAACCCCGGTAAGTTAAGGGAACCAAGCCGGTACAACGGCATCCAATCTCCAGACTGAAGGGGCATTAGCCCTGGGCTCACAGCCTGAGCAACACCGATTTCGGGGATGATCTGGATTCGACGTTGATTACAAAGCTAGTGGTGCATGCCGAGAGGGTAAGACGATCTCGTAAATCAACGTTTTACATTTATATAGTCGCAAACGACGAAAACTACGCACTAGCTGCTTAATTGCAGCTTACCTCTGAACCCCGGTGCCTATAACAGGGGGACGAGGGCTAAGCCCTATAGGATCGCTTGGATGCTTCGCTCGGAGTTGAAGAGCTAAACCGAATCGAGCTCGTTCTGAACGCCCTGCCCCTCGGGCCGTGACGAACTAAATTAATAGAGGCGGCTAAGCATGTAGATCTCCTAGTGGAGGATTGGCGGACGCGGGTTCAAATCCCGCCATCTCCACCATTTTTGTACCACCATCGCCCACTAGCCCGCAAAGCCTTATGGGCTGGGCGATTGGGCGGTTCAAAAACCCACTCTCTTTGTCATACCTTAAGTTGTCAGTAAACATCACTTTTAGCAGCGATTTGCGGTCTGCTAAACACCCTGTATCCCACAGTACAGCTGGGTTTGTTAACCAGACGAGAGCGGTTTTAAATGCACGTTCAAAGCTAGGTTGCCTTTTGCGACCAATCTTGAGTTTTTCATCGAGCAAAATTTTCTGTTTCTCAAGCTGTTTTATGGATTTTTCATAGGTTTTGATGAGCGTGGGACTGTCTGTATCCAGTAACCGATCCACCAACCTGTTCAGTTTTTGATCAATCTTTGTTTTTTCCTGATTAACTATTCCCAGATCCATACTGCTATTTGAGCGCTTCTTCTCCCAGAGCATCTTGAGTGCCTCTTGAGCGAGGAAGAAAATGTCCTTGGGCATTCTCAGAGATTGCAACAGTTCATTGAAATCGCGATCAATAGCCTCTCTTTTGATGACTTTGCCGTATTTCTCACAGCCTTTCTGAGAACACCAATAGTACGGGTACTTTTTGCTGCGTCCCTTCACCATTCCCGCCGTCATAGGCTGATTGCAGCAAGAGCAAGAGATATGGCCTCTCAGAGTGAACTCATCACTGATAAAGGATTGCTGTGGTTTACGAGCGGCCTTTTCGATCTTGTCTATGATGGCTTGATGAGTTTCAAAGCTAATCAGAGCCTCATGCTTAGCTGGGTGCATGTAGATATTCCACTTAGGAACACTCAAATATCCGGCATACAAAGGCTTGGTTAAGATATCGGCGACTCGCTGGTGCGATACCCGACCTTTCTTATCTGTCGGGAACGCTTCGAAAGACTCAAAGAAGCGTTTAATGTCGGTCTGCGTCTCGAAGCGATTAGACGCGAACCCCTCAAGCCCCTCTCGAATGATAGAGGCCACGGGTTCCTGTTTGACCAGTATCTTCCCATGTTCTGGAAGCTTGTCGTACTTGTAGCCCGGAACGGGACAGAAGCACCAATAGCCACTCTTTACCCTAGCCTGCATGCGATTGAACACCTGTTCCTTGTTTTTTTCACGCTGATGCTGGGACACGGATGCCAAAAGGTTCTCGACCAGCATAGAGTCGGAGTCTGTGCCAAATTCAATGCTAGGGGACTCAAGCTTACCCCCAGCTTGTTGAATAGTAGTTCGAAGTTGTAAATGCGCCTCCAGCCCTCTCGCTAAGCGGCTAATGTCATCAATAAGAACGATGGTTTCTTCAGGTTTTCTGTCTGCAATGAAATCAAGTAACTCAAGCATTGCAGGACGCTCAACCATTCCACCAGACACGCCTTCATCGTAGAAGACAGCCTCGACACAATAGTTTTTGTGCTTGGCATATTCCCGACATCGACTCTCTTGTGAAGATAGTCCATGACCTTCCTTCAATTGTCTGGCGCTAGAAACACGGCAATAAATAACCGCATTACGGATATGAGTCATGAAAATCTCCCTTCATTCGTTCTCAATGCAATCGAAACTCTTTTGTTAACTGGGTTAGTTCTGAATCTAAGGGTAAGTTTTGATCCTGTAAATCGTAAAATTGGACTTGTCCGCGCCCATGCCGAGTAGGATTGATGCCCCATTCTTGGTCTGCTATAGATTCCATCGCCTGCCACACAAAGTTGATCACTTCAATTCGCTCACTCATGGTGAGCCCCATATGCTCGGTATAAGGCAAAAGTCTCTTTTGCTCCTCAGGTAACATGTTTTCCTCCTTTACGGTTCGTAATTCAGTGTTTCTAAGGTCTCGGTAAAGCTGTCATCCAGTGATTGCCGTTCTTGCCGTTGCTGTTCGCGCAGCGCCTGAAGTTCTGCTTGTAAGGCTTGCCGTCTCTCCAGTTGCGCCTTGATGAGCTTTTCTTTTTCTTGCCTGTTTCGCAACTCTGCGGCGTACGCCTCCTGCTCGTTTTGCTGATGTTGTTTTTTGGATCGTCCACTCAGAAAATCCCACAGCCCCAATAGACCTTTACGAATTTTGCTTTGTCTTGCCTGTTGTTCCTGTTGTGATCGAACCTCTTGCTGTTGTTTTAGCGCTTGTCTGGCTTCGCGGTGAGTTTGCTGCATAGCCTTACGCTTATCGGATAAAGGCTTGCGAGCAAATTCATGTGTAAGCTGCAATTCCTCAGAAAACTGACGGTGTAGTTCAATATGGTTGGAGGCAATCTTGGTTTTGACGGTCTCCACCGATGGCAAAACTTCGGTATCGCCAAGTTTTGCTTTTAACTCCTTGGTTTTGATGCTGAGCGAGCGTGACAGTGAATAAACTTCACCGCGCCAATCCAGTGCAACATAGCCGCGCCTGTCACCCTTGGCGATGAAGAACCCTTTTTCTATCATTGCGTGTTCAAAGCTGGCTTTGTTGTCTGATGCTTTCCAGCATTGCTGCATAGCGTTTTTGATCTCACGCGGATCAATCTTGTGGCGCTTGGCTTGCTGCCACTCAGCCAGCGTGAAGTTGCGCGGATCACTCAGCTCTTTTGAGATAAAGCCTTTGGGTAAATCCCAGCCATGTTCGATGTAAAGCTCTTTGGCGATGCCGTTTAAGCGCTGTTTAAAATACGGCAGTTTGATGGCCTTCATTTTTTGGCCATCAATCCGTGACCAGACCGCATGGCAATGGCGTCTCCCTTCTTTTTCATGAAAAACTATGCAGCGCGGCTGGCCTTTGATGTTCAGCTCTTCTTCAATGCGGCTAATCGCATCTTCAAAGTCATCTATGCTGGCACTTTCATGCTGCGGAGGATTGAGCGACAGTGAAAACATGAACTTTTTACACTGTGTGCCTTTGGCAATGGCCTGCATTTCTTTGAAGGCATCCACCACGTCATCACTGATAAAGCCCTTTAACTCATGCACGGTCACATGCTCGTTTTCATCGTTGAGCAAGTGATAGGCAAGCTGGGTTGCGCCGCTGCGTTGTGATGCCTTTAAAATCATGCTTTCAGCCCTAACTGGTGTATCAATGTCTGACGTATCCACAGCACCATGTGATATGTGTCATTAATACGGTGCGCGGTATCGGGAGTAACAATCAGCGTTCCCATATTGACGCTTTTGGTAAGCTGGTTCAGGTTATTGGGTATCCGAGATTCCCCCAGAACAGAAATCATCTGACTAAGGTCGCGGTCACTGACACGTTTAACCGCTGCTTTTTGTTTTGGTGTGATGAGCGCAGCATCGTTAAATAATATGTAACGTACCCAATCAGACTCACTCATCTTTGCCGCCTGCGATTGTTGTTTAACAAATGCACGCTGCCATGCAGTAAGCCGGAGTGACATAATTGAATCGAAATTCATACTGTCGCCTTTACCTTAATCGTTATTCGAGGCGGTATCGGGCTGGCATCACCAGCCCGAAAACCTGACGTGCTATCTCCGTTATCAGTGCAGTGCATTACCATTAGCGGGCTTAGCCATGCTCGCAAACGCTTGCAGTGGCACAGCATCATCCTTTCTCTTTCGGCGAACGATATAGCTGCCGTCGGCGATTTCGAGATAGACAATCCCTTTCAGAATGCCCTCGATATGAACACGGCCTGCCGGAATCTCGATGGTTTGACCATCAACATCAATCGGCTCATACACGCCGTATTCGTCATCGCCTTTTCTTGGTTTGAGCAATTCGTAGTCATCATTAAACATGCTTTATTTCTCCTAAAAGTTGTTGTTTACCCTTCTATTTGAGGGTGGAAATTGTAAATTAAGTGTTAATAATCAATAGCTTGACTGGCGGCCTCCTTGTCTAAGGAGGCATTGTTAAAAATTCACTAATTACAATTTATGATTGAATACGTGCGTATGGTCTGCCGCCTTCAACTCATCGCGGTTTGGAGCGTTACTGCGCAGTTTTTTAAGCTCATTTCGCAAGCTTTCCTGTGCTTGTCGCAGTGAGTGTTCTCCTTGTTTGAGGTGTGACTGCTGTTTTTGAAACAGCTCCGTATGCACTTGTGTTGCTATGCCGTTATCAGGCGTGAACGTCAGTTGCAGCTCTGGCTTGGCTAAGCTGGCTCGCAGTGCGTCCAGCTCGGCTCGTGTCACTGTCATAAGGCAACTCCTATAGCGGCACAGCTAAGAAGCTAGCTCCGGCCTGCTTAAAATATTGCCCCCATGCTTTGCGCAAGAGGCTCGTTTCTTGATCCAAACGGCCAGCTCCCACGCCGAACATAAAGACCTCACAGCCACGGATGTTCACAAACTCACTGGGCGCAGGCAGTGCCTGCTTACCTGACAGCAAGTGATTGGGGTTCACGTATTCGGAAGCCTCAATACCATCGGTAACAATCAAGATGGTGTGTTGGTCTTTGCTGCAATCCACGGAATTGCGGTTAAACCACGCCAGCGCATTGGTACTGCCTTGGGGTTTCAGTGTTTTAGGCAAAGACATGAGATAACCTGCAACAGCCCCTGCAACTTTTTTTTGGTTGTGTCGGCTCACTTGCAGCGCCTTCACGTCAAAGTTATCGGTGCTTTGTAATGAGCCAAAGGTTTGCAGTTTTACTGTGTCGTGTTGCTTTAACTGACTGATCAACTGCACCGCGAAGGTCGCAGCACGTTTATTAAAGGCGGTATCAATCAACATGGGGTTGGATAGACTGGCATCGATTAAGATATGCAGGTCTTTCGCCGCGACGGGCGTGCAGACCGACATAGTTAAAATGAATAAAGTTATTGCTTTCTGAAAGTAATTCATAAGGATTCTCCTGTTAAACCAAGTGCTTCAAAATATCTTTGCGTTTAATGGATTGAATGGGTTTGATGGCTCTCTCCAGCGCCGTGACGTTGATCTGATTTGGTGGCAATAGGCCTTCAGGCCGTTGCTGGTATTTGCTTTGATTGATGAGCTGAACGGTGGGGGCTAGGCCATCCTGAATGCTGATCAGCACTTCATCAGCCAAGGCTTCGCGGATTTCTTCGTCGTCTTGAGTAATCAGATTGTCAATGTGCTCTTGTAGGGCATCGTAGTCTGCATAAGCTTGCTGATAGGCTTGCATATCACGATTATCCAGCTTAGCCGCCTGAGAAATACGCAGGTATTTTTCAGCCAGAATTTCTACTTTGGACAATGCAAAATGCGCGACAAAGACAGAGACGATGGCAAGCGAGCCAATGCCTACGGAGAACAGAATGCCTGCCAGTGGTGTTAAGGTCGTGGTCATGACCTCATCCAATGCACTGTCCGGTTCAGGGTTGAGCATGGCCTCTAGCGACATCTCTGTACTGGCAGACATCAGCATTTCGCCCAAGCCGTTGTTGTAAAGCGTCACGACAATCAGAACGCCAATGCCCAGCAGGTAGACTGGAATCAGAATGGCGGCGGCTCGGTTTACGAAGCGGATTACCGGATGCTGAGCGTTTTTATGGCCGATAAAATGCACCGCCAGCACCAGAATTAAACTGGCAAACGCCATGATCCAAGGCTTCCACACGCTATCGCTGGAGCCAAAGGTCATATCAAACGTGGCGTAGACAATCTTGGCTTCAAAAGCGATCACGAGCAGTGCAATTAAGGCACAGACAGCCAGCCCTACTTTGATCGAGGTTAGTTGTTGCGCCTCGGCCATGCTCGGTTGGCGCAGCGCTTCTAATGTCGTCTGCACTGGCTGATTAAAGATGGTATGGGTCATAGTCTTATTCCTCATGATGTTGCAGGGTGTGTTGATAGGCGTACATATCAAATGCCTTGCTGCTGGCATTGGCTTGATACTGGTGGCGCTGATACATAGCGCTGGCCGCCGCTTCGCCGCGCGCGATGCATTGCTTTTGCTGGGCAAGCAGCGCGTTGATCTGCTCTTTCTTTTCCCGCTGCCGCTCCAAATACAGACTCTTTAGCAGCGACAGGTCTGGAATCTGGTGCGCGGCTACGGCCTGTTTAATATGCGTCAGTGCTTGGCTGGTGTTTGGGTTATCAGTGGTTTGCATTAGTCTGTTCTCCTCATTCATGTATGGATTCATTATTTCCTGAAATCCGGTTGCTAAAGCCTCGTAGATGCCTCGCGACTACCTCTTGAAAAGTGATTTGGGATTGAAGATCAGGCGGCTAATACGCCGGAAAATGGGTTCACGATGATCGGGGTCTGGGGCATAGGACGTGACGGGCAGCTCACTGAAGTAAGGCGCGATCTTTAAGCGCAAGGCGCGTGCGCCCGCGCGTATAGCAATAAGATTGCCTGTATCCGGTGATAAGAAACGCTTCACTTGATCCGGCGTCATCACATCACTTTCGCGGTATGACTTCTTGCCTGAGCGGGGATCAATGTCGATATGAGTGCGCTTACCTAATGCTTGGCTGACATAGTTGTAATTGTCGGGGTGGTTGGTGGCCATGAAGAGCACCACATCGGCGTTACCCTCAAAGCTGCCGTAGGTTTTCGGGTAAGCAGCCTTCATACCTTCACGATCCTGTGCAATGGCCACCACAGACAAGCCGTATGAGCGTGCTACAGGTAGCGCCACTTCCAATGTGGCGTTGTGACCCATCGCCTGAACTTCATCAATGACAAACAGGCACTGGCCTTTCTTTTTAGGGACGGATTCAAAGGTATAAGAAACAAAGTTGGTATAGACGCGAAACAGTGGCTTCAGCTCTTCCCGCAATGATAGTACCGGCGTGACAAACGCAAACACCACATCATCTCGTGATTTCGCATCACTTAGAGGCCTTGTGGTCGCAGACAGCAAAAACTTCACCGATGGCAGCGCCATCCATTTAAGTTGCTCCAGCAAGGTCGCAACCAGAGAGCCTTTGGTGTCACCACTGGCATTGATAAAAGCGCTGGTCGAGGAACTTACCGCCCCCTGAAAGGCAGGGTTCTCCAGCAGTTCTTTGTCCAGAATCTGCCTCGCCTCTTTGGGCGTGCTTTCTATGGTTCCGTCATTGTTAAAGACGCGATAGCCATGTACGGCCAGCTCGTAAACAAACAGCAGCGAGTGGCAATCGTCTTCATGGGCAGAGAGCACGTGCAGAATTAAGCCTGTCAGATAGCCGCGGGCTGTATCCGCGAAGAAGGGAGTTTTAGTTTGAGCTGGCGTCACAATCAGGCTTTCAGACAGGCGTTGCGCCCACTTAACAGCGCTGTCGTGGCCTTCACGCTGCATAGCGGCCTTGATGTCATCCAGTGGGTTCCATTGAGCAGAACGCTCAGGCTCGTGCGGACGAAACACAATCCACTCACGCTTATCAGCCTGCGCCAAGGCATTCGTGATCTGCCCTTTAGGATCAACAATGCAGGCACTGCCACGCCAGAGCGCCAGCATGGTGATGATCCATGTCGTTTTACCCGCGCCGGTCATGGCGTACACCATGATATGGCGCTGAATGCGCGCGCCTACTGGCTGTATCAGCCCAAATCCTGCCCAATACACACGCCCAATCAAGACCGTCGAGGGCGTATAAAGCTGAGTCATGGTGGCCAGCGTGCCTGCAAAACCGGCGGTGGCATATTTACCAAACCGGAAAACAGTCTCTTTCCAGCGAGCAACCTGCATTTTTAGGCGATAAACAGACCGCCAGTAAGGCAAAGCACTGGGCAGTGCTGCATAGACAGGGGGACTGTAGAGGCCAAAGGCGCGAAGCAGCCGCAGCAGCATTGCCTTCGCAGCAAAACAGGTAAAAACGTAGGTTAGCACCACGATGGCGGCTAAGCCGACAATCTCCTCAGGCGACATTGACCGCAATGTCGCAACGAGTTCGGCCAACTCAGGGATAGACTGAATAAGAGATGATGACGTGGTCATATCAGCCACCATTCCCATAGTGGCCGAAGATTCGGCGCTGTATAGCGCCAATGACCAATTTGGCGATGTGCGCCCAGAACATGAAGGCAACCACGCCAACTGATACGATTTGCCAGATATGTGGCAGCTGCTCCAGTTCTGTGCCAAAGAGCATGAGGACAAGCCGAACGATCCATTCGGCTGGCCAAAGGGCGATATGCTGAAAAGAGGCCATTACTGGCCTCCTTCTAGGTTGTTGGATAGAAGGAGCATAAGTGGCGTCTGAAACAACGTGACACCAAATGCGATTGCAAAAGGAATATCTCCAGTATCAACGGATAGAACGACTCCTAGCATAGAAGTTGTCATTACGCAGAAAGATAAAAGGCTTATCATTAGTGTTTGAATTCGTGGCTTAACCATTTTTAGTTCCCCAATTATCTGGAGAGACAGTGCATACCCTGTCTCTATTAATGATTAAGCCTTTATGAAGATTTTTCCTCTGTACCGAGATCAGCAGATAAATCTGCCAGAGTCGGCAGATTTTATTTTGTTGACATGAGGAGACACTTTGAGATAGGAATTTGTTATGAAAAACAGATAAGGAAAGGCATTATGGAATGGCGAAAGAGGAATTTAATGAAAAGGCAACCCGAGTAGACGATCCAGTTGACTACTCAACAACTAGGATGCAGCGCGGAGCCAGAGAGCTATGTAAGCTCATGGCACGCGGCGAGGGAGAAACAGGGGGAGAGTTTCTTTCCAAGCTGATATGGCAAGAGGCAGAGCGATGGATAGGGCCTAAAGAGATACGAAAGATCTTGAATCAAAGCATCGATGAAGTCCCAACAATAGAAGAAGCTCCTGACTTAAAACCTAAATGATGAAATATCCCCAAATTACTGGCATTTTCTAAATGCCTAGGGAATAAAATTGGATGAATTTTCATATGATGATTATTGGCAGTCTCTTTCAGCTGATTGCCAAGCCGTCATCAAACAAATATCACGATCCGTAACGCATAAAGAATTTTCAGACAAATCCCGTCCGTCAGATAAACAATGGGGCGGACGAATCTATTGGGATTACATTTCTAGCTATGGAAAAAGTAGTAATGAAAACGCTGCATTTAGAAATGAAATTGACCAATATACAAAATGCAATTACGAAACAATTAACGCGGTTAGCAAGCAAGGACTTGGCGAAAAAAATGCAAGAGTGGCGTTCTGTTTCTCTGCATATATAAGCCATAAGTACCTCAAAAAAACGACCCAAGAATTCATACTTGAATTCTTTTCCTACAGCAACAAAAGACCTTCTAGTTTCGATTTTTCTGAGATTACCAATAACATTGATAGCATACAGTCTGAATTTGAACTTATAAAAAACAAGGACATCCTGAAAAACATTGAAAATAATGACGAAAGAATATCAACAGTATCCACTGAAGATTCTTGGCTCAGCCCCTACAATGATGAATCGATACCTTTCATTGGAAGAGAATTCGAGCTTAATCAATTAAATGATTTCGTTGCATCCGAGCAAATTTTTAGTGTCTGGGGTATCTGTGCCCCATCTGGTTCAGGAAAAACTCGGCTAATGGCCCATTGGGCTCTTCATTCAGAAAAACTAAATGGCTGGAATTTTCATATCTTAGAAAAGCATGATCGTGCAAATCCATCACACTGGAACGAATGGTTGCCTGATAGGCCAACAGTTATTGTAGTTGACTACATGTATACGCATGATGAAGTTATTAAAACCCTAACTTCTCGGTTTTCGGGTAGAGCTAAAAATACTTTAACTCATAAGATCAGAGTACTTGTTTTAGACCATGTGTTTGAATCTCCTTTATTCGATGACCAAAGGTGGGGGCTGATTGATAGTAAGAGATCCTACGAGCTAAATAGATCAATATTCTTTCATGTGGAACCAATGCCTTTAGGAGTAACAAAAGATCAAGATCTAATATTAAGGGAAATAATTAGAATAAGATCAGGATTAAATGAAAACGACCAAAGAATAAAGTCAGCACTTTCATACCTTAAAAAAATAAAGTCGGCATGGAATCCGCTATTTGCGGCTCTAGTGTCCCTTAACAAAAGTTCACTTGGTATTTATCTTATCTGATAATCGAGCAATGGACTCGATGATCTGGTCAGCAGTTTTTTGCCACACAAAGGGCTTCGGATCATTGTTATAAA